>JBFKUL010000005.1:0-31737 GCA_041635755.1 Burkholderiales bacterium
CTGCAGGTGCGGCTGCAGGCGGACTCCGGCATCGGTCGCATGGATACGGACCTGCAGCTTGATTTGCCGCAGCTCGTGCTCGAGCCCGATCGGCTGCGCGCGGCCGGTCTGAGTCTGAATTCGCTCGACATCGCGAACGCGATCAACATGCTTACCGGCGGCGTCGACATCGCAAAATTCAACGACTTTCCTGGGGATGGCGAGCGCTACGACATCCGCGTCAAGGCGAAGGACGGCGAGTTTCAACAGCAATCCGACCTCGCCAAGATCTATCTGCGCAATCGCCAAGGACAATTGATACGCCTGGACAGCGTGGCGCGCTTCCGCGAGACCCTCGGGCCGGCCGTGATCGGGCGTTTCGACCTGCAATACGCTGCCACCTTCTACGCCAATCCGACCACGGCGCTCGGCCAAGCCATCGGCAGAGTGCGCGAGGCGGCGCGCGATCTGCCGCTGGGCTACTCGGTGAGCTTCATCGGCGAAGCCGAGCAGCTGGAAAAGACACGCGAGGCCACGGCATTCACCTTCGTACTGGCGCTGGTTCTGCTCTACATGGTGCTCGCGAGCCAGTTCAACTCGTTCCTGCAACCGTTCTTGATCATGATCGCGGTGCCGCTGGCCATTATCGGTGGCGTGTTTGCGCTTTGGGTGTTCCTGCCGCTCGCCGAGCTCGGCGCCATGGCCGGAATTGAGGTGCCGAAGCACTCCCTCAATATCTACTCCGGGATCGGTCTGGTGCTGCTGATCGGCCTCGTGGCGAAGAACTCGATTCTGTTGGTCGACCTTACCAACCAGCGGCGAGCGCAGGGCATGAGCGTCAACGAAGCGTTGTCGGATGCCTGCCCCATCCGCATGCGTCCGGTGCTGATGACTTCGCTGACCCTGATTCTCGCGCTGCTGCCGGCGGCATTCGGTCTGGGTGCGGGCGCCGAGACCAATGCGCCGCTGGCGGTGGCGGTGATCGGCGGCATGGTCACCTCCACGCTGCTGACGCTGGTCGTGGTCCCGGCGGCGTACTCCCTGGTCGAGATCGCTCGGGAGCGCCGTCAACGCGCGCGGGCCGCATTGCATGGCGGCGCGGCGACGCCTCCCGGTCCCCACGGGCGCAAGGAAGACGATTAGACATGGCGCCAACGAAACCCTGCGCGGCGCGGCGGCAACGCGCTCTGTTAGCATCGCCGTAGACACAAGGAGTCCCCAGGCAATGGCCGCTACCCAGGAAACCCGCAACATGGCGCTGTTCTGCGACTTCGAGAACATCGCGCTCGGCGTGCGCGATGCGAAGTACGCCCAATTCGACATCAACAAGGTCGTCGAGCGCCTGCTGCTCAAGGGGTCGATCGTGGTAAAGAAAGCGTACTGCGACTGGGAACGCTACAAGGAGTTCAAGTCCGCGATGCACGGCGCTTCGTTCGAGCTGATCGAGATTCCGCACCTGCGCCAGTCGGGCAAGAACTCCGCCGATATCCGAATGGTGGTGGACGCACTGGACCTCTGCTACACGAAGTCGCACGTCGACACGTTCGTGCTGCTATCGGGCGACTCGGACTTTTCGCCGCTGGTGTCGAAACTGCGCGAGAACGCCAAGGTCGTGATCGGCGTTGGCGTCAAGAACTCGACTTCGGATCTTCTGATCGCCAATTGCGACGAGTTCATCTATTACGATGACCTGGTGCGCGAGGACGAGACCAAGCGCCGTGCGGCGAAAAAGCGCAAGGAAAGCCGGGCCGGCGGCGCCGCTAAGGGCGCACCGGCGGGCGACGAGAAGAAGCAGGAGGCAATCGAGTTGATCCTCGAGACGGTGGAGGCGCTCCTGGCCGAGCGCGGCGAGGGCGAGCGCATATGGGGCTCGATGGTCAAGCAGGCGCTCAAACGCAGAAAGCCCGAGTTCAATGAATCGTATTACGGCTTTCGCGCCTTCTCCGACCTGCTCGAGGAAGCCGAGCAGCGCAAAGTTCTTAAGCTCGAGCGTGACGAGAAGTCAGGCGGCTACCTGATCCGCACGGCGTAGCGGGGGCTGCTCGCGGCTGGGTGCGGGCACGGCCCCGGGGCACCCGCGCCGCGTTTCGCGGTCTATATCGATCAGATGAACCCGATCGAGGCTTCGCTGCTGGTGGCGGTGCTGGTGCTGCCATTCTATTTTCTAGCCAACTGGTATTTCGCGCGCCTCACCGACCCGCGTTACCTTCGCGAACAGGGCGTGGTCATTCGGCGTGAAGAGGTACTCGAGTCGCGGCATGGCGTCATCGGGACCTTCAAGGGGCGCGAGATTTACGCCGAAGTGACCTTCATGGGCATGCGCTACCGATTCGACCGCGTGGTGGCGCCGTCCTATCGAAGCGAAGTCGGCCGGCGCGAGCTGTTTCTCGAGCCGGGCCTCGTCTACCTGACGGACTAGACAACCCGACCGGCGGATGCCGTCGACGATGGTCGGGTCCGATCACGCGCCGTCCACAGCAGCCGCAGGCCGAGCAGTAGCGTCATCGCGGCTGCAAACATCGCCGGCTCGGTGACATCGCGCTTGACCAGCCACCAGAAGTGCACCACACCGAGAATGCCGATGACGTAGACCAGGCGATGCAATCGCGACCATGACCGACCCAGGCGTCGTTGCATGGCATCGGTGGACGTCGCCGCGAGCGGGATGAGCAGAAGAAACGCGGTGAAGCCCACCGTGATGAACGGTCGCTTGACGATGTCCTTGACGATCTCCGCGAAATCGAACCACTGATCGAGCCAGATGTACGTGGCGAAATGCAGCGTCACATAGAAGAAGGCGAACAGGCCGAGCATGCGACGCAGCCGCAGCAGCCAGTGCGCGCCGGTAAGGCGCCGTAGCGGGGTAACGGCCAGCGTCGCGCAGATCAGGAACAGCGTCCACCAGCCGAGCGACTGGGTCACCGCCTCTACGGGATTCGCGCCGAGTGCATCGGTCGCGACGCCCCATGCAAGATTCGCGAAGGGTAACAGGCACGCAAGAAATAGAGCGCCCTTGATGGCCTTGAGCTGCGCGCGGCGCGGCTGCCGCGGCGGGTGAGCCCGCGCAGGTTCGCCGGCGGCGGCGCGCCTCGTGGTGCGCTGCTGCACCGGGCTAGAAAAACTTCTTCAAGTCCATGCCGGTGTAAAGCGAGGCGACCTGCTCGGCATAGCCGTTGAAGGGCAGCGTCTTGCGCTTGGGGGTGAAAAAGCCGCCCTCGCCGATGCGCCGCTCTCTCGCCTGGCTCCAGCGCGGGTGATCGACGCCCGGATTCACGTTCGAGTAGAACCCGTACTCGTGCGGCGCAGCGACGTTCCACGCGGTGCGCGGCTCGCTTTCCATGAAGGTGAGCTTGACGATCGACTTTGCGCTCTTGAAACCGTATTTCCAGGGCACGATCACGCGCACTGGCGCGCCATTCTGGTTTGGGAGCACCTCGCCATATAGCCCGAATGTCAGCAGCGTCAGCGGATGCATCGCTTCATCAAGCCGCAGGCCCTCGACGTACGGCCAGTGGAGCACCGGCTGGCGCAGGCCGATCATCGTTTCGGTATCCATGCGTGTGGTGAACGCGACATACTTTGCATTGCCCGTCGGCTCGACGCGCCGGATGAGATCGGCAAGCGGATAGCCGATCCACGGCACCACCATCGACCACGCCTCGACGCACCGCAGCCGGTAAATGCGCTCCTCCATCGGCGCGAGCTTGAGCAGCGCCTCGAGGTCGATCGGGCCTTTGCGCTTCACCTCTCCCTCCACCGCGATCGACCAGGGGCGGGTCTTCATCTTCGGCGCATGAACCGCCGGTTCGTGCTTGTCGGTGCCGAATTCGTAGAAGTTGTTGTAGCTGGTGATGTCGCCGTACGTGGTCAGCTTCTCGCCCGTGCTCAGCGGGCTCGGCTTGCCGGGCAGCTTGGGCGCGGTGAGCGACTGCGCGCCCGTGCCTGCCGGCGTCAGCAGCGGTGCGATCAGGCCAAGCGCAGCGGCCTGCTTGCAGAACTCGCGCCGGCGCAGGTAGACCGGGCGCGGCGTGATCGCCGAAGGGCGAATGTCCGGGGGCTTGCGGATCAGCATGACCGAACCTCCTTGCGTATGGTCATTGGTCGCCGCAGGGGCGAGGACATGACGCGAGGATCATACCCGCTGCAACCGCAGCGTCACCGCAGCGTATGTCGGCGAGAGCTGAGGCGCGCGCGAGTGCGCGGCAGTGCGGTCTCAGGGATTGAGCTGCCGATATGCCGCGTTGGCCACTCGCAGCAAGGCGTCGCGCTCCAGTTCACCCGAAAGCGCGTAACCGAAGCCGTGATCGATCCAGTAGAACACGCCGACATTTGCTTCGCGCGCAAAGCGAAACGCGGTCTCGCGGTTGCCGTCGGCCTCGCTTCGCACGTACAGTGTCAGGCGCCGACCCTGCGCATCCTGATACATGAACTGTGCTACCGGTCCAGGCGAGCGCGGCAGCAGCCGGCCGCCGACAAGGCTGTAGCCTTCCGCATCGAGCCTGGGGATCCGCAGCGTAGTGTTCAGGCGCTTGGACAGCCAGTTCACGAGGTGCGTCTCCTGATCGGCGCCGACCTCAACCGGGTGGCGCACTTCAGGCGAGTAAGTGACGTGCGCCAGTGCGGCGCTGCGGGCGAGCGGAACCTGAGCGGGCAACCGCGTATCGACCCCGAACACGGCGTGCAGTTGCCAACCGACCACGCCGCCCAGCGCCATCCACGCCGCAATCGCAGCGACGCGTCGTAACCCGGCGCGCCGCGGTTGCCTGGCGCGCGCAAGGCGCTCCGGAACCGTTTCGTCCAGCACTTCGCGATAGAGCGTGCGCAATTCGTCGCTCTGGCCGCGATACGCCGCGATGCGCGCGGCCTCGTCGGGGCGCGAGCTGAGGAATGCCTCGATGTCCGCGCGGCGCGTTTCCGGCACCCGGCCATCGACGTACGCTTGCAGATCGGCTTCAGTGATCGGGGGGGCAGTCATTTGACGAGGTGTAAACGGTTTGAGGGCGGCATGCCTTCCATGAGACCGCGTAGTTTCTCGCGTGCGCGCGACAGACGCGACATCACCGTGCCGATCGGGATGCCGAGTGTCGAAGCAACATCCTCGTAGGTCATGTCCTCGAGGATCACGAGCAGCAGGACCTCGCGCTGCTCGACCGAAAGTTGGTGGAGCGCCCGCTCCAGGTCGCGCGCCTCGAGCGCGACGTCCTGTGTCGCCCGCACCGGCTGCTCAAGTGCCTCTCCATCGAGCGACGTCATCTCGCGCCGGCCGCGCACCTGGTTGACATGGACGTTGTGCATGATCGTGAAAAGCCACGCTCGAAGATCGCTGCCGCGCCGCCACAGATGAAACTTGGCGAGCGCACGCTCGAGCGTGTCCTGCACCAGATCGTCGGCCGCAGCACGCTCGCCCACCAGCGCACGCGCATAGCGTCGCAAGCGTGGGATGAATGCCACCACCTGGGCGTTGGCCTGCACTGGGGCAATGTCCGTGGGAGCCGGGGGGAACGGAATGATATGCCAGCTCGGTTGGTTCGATCGGGGCAGCCGCAAGATTGAGTCGATATAGGGCAAACGGCTGACACGGCCGCTTATTCCCGCGCTGCACAAAGTAGCGTAAAACGCGACGCCGGGCCTTACGCCGCCGGGATCGGCATGCCCCAGCGGCCGACGAGCGCCTCCGCCGCGTTCAGGAACTCCTCCGAGCGGCTGGGGTGCGTGAAGCGCTCGCGCGCAAGACGCGCAAGCAGTGCCTCTCCCGCAGCGCCGGGTTGAGCGAAATGGATCAGCTCGCCCGCTTCGGCACCGACGATCTCGCAGCCGAGCAGCGTTCCCTGGTCGGCGTTCGCGAGCAGCCTGACGTAGCCCTCTCCCTCGCCGGCGGCAAGCGCCGCCGGATTGCTCGCAAAGGCGGAAAAGCCGACCGCGTATTCGGTGTCCGCATGCTCAAGCTCGTCCTCCGTGGCGCCGGCGCGCGCCAGCTCGAGCGCTGAGTAGATCACTTCGGGAACCCATTGCCGGCGCGACGGCACTTGAGCCCCGGAAGCAAGATTTGCAACCGCGACGGTGGCCTCGGCAAGCGCATGATTCGAAGTCATCGCAGGATTGGCGCAATCGCCAATCGCGAAGATATTCCGTGCCGTGCTGCGCTGCGCTTCGTCGACCACGATGAATCCCTGGGCGCTGATGCGTACGCCTGCGGCCTCGAGCGCAAGATCGTCGGTATTGGGTCTGCGCCCGGTGCCAGCGAGCACCCAGTCGACCTGCTCGCGCGCGCCGTCCGGAAGCCGCAGCACGATGCCGTGCTCGAGCGCCTCGCAGCCGAGCGGCCGACTGCGCGTGCGGGCCGCGACGCCTTGCGCGGCCAGCGCTTCGGTAAGCCGCTTTCGTGCCGGAACGCTGAAGCGCGATGCCGAAAGAGGCTCGTTGCCGGTGAGCCAGAGCACGTTTAGACCGAGGCGCGTCAGAATGAACGCCATCTCCACGCCCACCGCTCCGCTGCCGAGCAGCGCGACGCGCGTTCCCGGCGGCGGCGGGCGCTCGAACAGATCGTCGGTATTGAGCACACCCCGCCCCGCATGGCTCAGTGCTTCGGGCAACCGCGGTCGCGAACCCGTGGCAATGACGAAATGCCGTGCGTCGAGCGATGTGTCATTAACGACAACCTGACTCGCCGAAGTGAATCGAGCCGCCCCTTCGAAGCGCTGCACGCCGAGGCGATCAAGATAATCCTCGTAGCTTGCTCTCACTGCGCCAACCACGTCGCGCTGATGCTGCCAGGCGGCGGCGAAATCCGGCTGCAGCGCCGCGCGCACGCCACGCCGCGCGAGACCTGGTGCTGCAGCCAGGATGCGCGCCGTGTGGTACCAGGCCTTCTTCGGCACGCAGCCTCGGTTCAGGCAAGCGCCGCCCCATGCGTCCCTTTCCACGATCGCCACCGAAAGGCCACGGTGGGCCGCCAGCACCGCGGCGCGATAGCCCCCGGGCCCCGAGCCGATGACGACGAGATCGAGCCGGCTCACGTTGCGGCGGCGGCGCACGCGAAGATGGTCCTGCGCGCGAGGCAGAACCTGCCGCGATAACACTCTGCACGCTGCCGGCTACGGCGACCCACCGATCTCTCCATCGCCACGATACCCCCGCTTCAATCGCGCATCATGCGCCTGGCCGGAGCGAAGTCGTCGAACGTTGCGCTGCGTTCGGGCACATCGGATTCGAGCGCAAGAATGAAAAAGGGACGGAACATCGTCCGCCCCCCACCTCACGCGCACCCGATCGCGCGACGCCCCGGAGGCTTGCGCCTTAGCGCAGCCCGGCGACGTACTCAGCGACCGCCTTGATCTCCTTGTCGCTCATGCGTGCTGCGACGCCGCGCATCATGCCGTTGGGGTCGTTGGCACGGGCCGTGGACCGAAACGCGACCAACTGCGCCTCGATGTACTCGGGAAACTGGCCCGCGATGCGCGGGAACTGGATCGGTACGCCGGCGCCCGTGGGCCCGTGACATCCCGCGCAGGCCGCGACACCGGTTTCTGTGTTGCCGCCGCGGTAGAGTTTCTGTCCGGCCGCAGCAAGGTTCTTATCGCGCGCGACCGCCGGCTTCAGCTTCTGCTGCGCGAAGTACGCGGACACGTTTCGCATGTCGGCATCGGACAGCGCCGCCACCATTCCTGCCATGATGGCGTTCTCGCGCTCGGGGCTCTTGCCGCCCTGCGTCTTATAGTTCATCAATTGCTTCGTGAGGTATTCGGGGATCTGCCCGGCGAGCTTCGGGTTGGCGGGAATCTCGCTGTTGCCATCGACGGCGTGGCAGGCCGCGCACATCTGTGTCGCGGTTTGCTGTCCCTTTGCGATGTCCGGTGCGCCGGCATTTTGCGCCACGGCGCTGCCGACCCAAAACAACGCAATGCTGGCGCTCGCCGCCAGAACTCGGTTCATTCGGTGACTCCCCGGCACAGATGGAAACCGCGAATTTTATTACAATTTCCCGCTTAGCCGGCCGCGAACATGAAGCCTTTCGCCACTTCCGATTTTCTGGCTTCGGTCGGCAAGCTCTCAGAGCTGCCACCCGAAGGGCGGCCCGAGCTCGTCTTCGCGGGCCGCTCGAACGTCGGCAAATCGAGTGCGCTCAACGCGCTGACCAACCGCCGCAGGCTCGCGTTTGCGAGCAAGACGCCTGGCCGCACCCAAACGATCAACTTTTTCGAGCTTGGCGACGGTGCGCGCCTGGTCGATTTGCCGGGCTATGGCTACGCGCGCGTGCCGCAAGCCGTGCGCCAGCAGTGGGATGCGCTCGTGGGCGGATATCTGCAGACGCGCGCCTCGCTCATCGGCGTAGTCCTCATCATGGATGCGAGGCATCCGTTCTCGCCGCACGATCGCTACCTGATCGAGTGGTTGAAGCCGGCGGCGGCCCAGATCGGTACGCGGTTGCTGGTGCTGCTGGCCAAGTGCGACAAGCTGAGTCGCCAGGCGCGCGCCGCGACACTGGCGAGCGCTCGCCACGCGCTCGCCGAAAGCGGCGCTCGCGGCGAAGTGCGGCTATTCTCCAGCCTGACGCGCGAAGGCGTTCAAGAGGCCCGCGAAGTGCTTGAAAAATGGCTGAAACAGGCCCATGCGGACCCAAGCGCTGGGCACAAAAAACCCCCGGTAAAGGGGATGTAAACCGGGGGCGAAACGCCTTAACTGGATTAAGGCACCCGCTCAGGGAGGAGAAGCGGGAGACGATAAATACCGTCTACCGCTAAGATCGGGCCGGCGCGGCAAAGTTCCCGCGCCAAAAGCGCCAGTGAAATCATAGGGCTTGAGGGAATTCCCGCAAGTCGAATCGGGGTATTGGGCGAGGTGCGACCAACATGAACGTGTACGGAAATTATCCCGCGGTGCGCATGCGGCGAATGCGCCGAGACGACTTCTCACGGCGCCTGATGCGCGAACACCAGCTCTCGGCCGACGATCTGATCTATCCGGTATTCGTTCTCGACGGAAAGAAGCGCACGGAAAAGGTGGAGTCGATGCCGGGCGTCGAGCGAATGAGCGTCGATCGCCTGCTGCCGCTGGCCGAGCAGTGCCTCAAGCTGCGCATTCCAGTGCTCGCCCTTTTTCCGGTGATCGAGCAGCGCCTCAAAACCATCGACGGTCGCGAGGCATTCAACGGCAGGGGACTGGTGCCGCGGGCAGTGGGCGCGCTGAAGAAACGCTTTCCGGAGCTCGGTGTCATGACCGACGTGGCGCTCGACCCGTACACCTCGCACGGACAGGACGGCGTTATCGACGACACCGGCTACATCCTCAACGACGTGACACTGGACGTGCTGGTGAAGCAGGCGCTGACGCAGGCCGGGGCTGGCGTCGACATCGTGGCGCCCTCGGACATGATGGATGGCCGCATCGGCCGCATCCGCGTCGCGTTGGAGAAGGCCGGACACATTCACACCAGGATCATGGCGTACTCGGCGAAGTACGCCTCCGGCTTTTACGGTCCGTTTCGTGACGCAGTCGGCTCGGCGAAAAATCTCGGCAAAGGCGACAAGAAGACCTACCAGATGGATCCGGCGAACTCGGACGAGGCGCTATGGGAGGTCGGCCTCGACCTCGCCGAGGGCGCCGACATGGTCATGGTCAAACCCGGCTTGCCTTACCTCGACATCGTTCGTCGCGTGAAGGACGAGTTCAAGGCGCCGACCTTCGTGTATCAAGTGAGTGGCGAGTACGCCATGCTGCGCGCCGCGATCGCGAACGGCTGGCTGCCGGAGTCGTGCGTCATGGAGGCATTGCTCGCGTTCAAGCGCGCAGGCGCCGACGGCATCCTGACTTACTTCGCGATGGACGCGGCGCGCTTGCTCGCCCGACGTTAGCCAAAGACCAGCGTCACGCCGAGGGCCTGCGCGGCGTCTACCGCATACGCGCCGTCCCGCAGGGCCACGGGCTCGAATCCACCTCGCCGCAGCGTTGCAGCCGCCGCCCCTCGGTCGGCAACGCGAATGTACAGCGCCGCGACCAGCGGGCGAGGGCGCGCTGGTAGCTCCACGCCCTGCAACCGGCGCCCCAGCTTGCCCCGCGCGACAAGCGCGATCGGCACGCTGCCGGTAGCGACGAGCCGCCCTTCGGCGATCGGCAGTGGATTCGAGTCGAGCAGCTTCGCATAGCGGCCTGCGGCCGCGACTGGATCCTCGACCACGATGGCGATCGCGGCGAGACCGGTGGCGCCGAGCGCATGCGACTGGAACTCGGGCCGCCATACCAGTTCGCGCGTGAGATGCTGACAAAGAAACGCGTGGCATCCCGGCGTCATGGCGTCCGGCAGGTGCGCGATTCGAAAGGCGGCATCGCGTGCGCCTTCGGCGGTCGGCACCGGGCGCGAGAAATCGAGCGGCGCGCTGACGACGATGCCAGCTGCGCCGAGCTCCGCATAGGCGGCGTCGACATTGGAGGTGGCAAACGCGACCGCGGCCAAGCCTTCGCCCCTGGCGAGGAAATCGGTAAACGACTGCAGCGCAGGGTTTGGATATGGCACCGCGAGCAACTCGATGTAGTCGCGGCCGAACATCACGCAATGATTCTGGGAGCCGAGCGTGTGATAGCCGCGCGGCGTGAGCGAAAAGCCGAGCCGCGCATAGGTGTCCTGCGCGCGATCGAGGTCGCGCGTCAGGATGACGACGTGGTCGATGCCCTGGATGTCGTGCCGCATGAGTCTCGCGTGCGAGCCGCGGATGCCGGCCCGTGAAGTCTCGCGGCTATTCTAAACCCCGTCGCCGCTCAGGATGAACCGGCAAGCTGCAGCGCCTTCAAGAAACGGTCCGCATCCTGAAAACCGATCACCCGCAGCCCCTGAATCTCGCGCCCCTGTGCATCGAAAAACACGATTCCGGGCGGCCCGAACAAGGAAAAGCGCTTCAGCAGCAGCTTGTCGCGCTCGTTGTTTTCGGTGACATCCGCCTGCAACAGCAGCATCTGGTCGAACTTCGCGCGCACCCGAGGATCGCTGAAGGTGAAAGCCTCCATCTCCTTGCACGAGACGCACCAGTCCGCGTAAAAATCGAGCATCACCGGCCGACCCGGTGCGCGCAGGCGCTCCTCGAGATCGGTCAGCGAAGCGACCCGCACCCAGCTTACGGGCCTATCGACTTTCCCGGCCGAACTTCCGGCGATCGCGGCGAGCGGGCGCAGCGGATCGCGACTGCCGGCGAGGGTGCCGACCAGCAGGGCCAGGCCCGCGACGAGCGCGATCAGCCCGACACCCTTCCAAAACCGGGCCCAGCCCGACACGTTGGCGGGCAGCGGGTCGATAGCCCGCAGATAGATCCCCGAAACGATGAACAGTGCCGCCCAGGCAAGCATCACGGCGGCCGACGGAATTACCGGCGAGACGATCCAGATTGCGACGCCGAGCAAAAGCACGCCGAAGAACTTCTTGACGCCCTCCATCCAGGCGCCGGCCTTTGGCAGCAGCGCGCCCTCGGACACGCCCACGGCGATGAGCGGCACGCCCATGCCAAGCGCCATCGAGAAAAGCGCCCCGCCACCAAGCAGCACATCCTTCGTCTGGCTGATGTAAAGCAACGCTCCCGCAAGCGGCGCGGCAACGCAGGGGCTGACGATGACTGCCGAGAAAGCACCCATTGCTGCCACCGAGGCGATGCGTCCACCCTGCAGGCGCTGATGCGCGTTCGAAAGACGGTGGCGCATGAACGCCGGCAACTGCAGCTCGTAAAAGCCGAACATCGAGAGCGAGAGTCCGACGAACACCAGCGCAAAGGTGCCCAGCACCCACGGGTTCTGCAGCGCTGCCGCGAGCATCGTCCCGGAATAGCCTGCCGCGACCCCGGCGGCGGCGTAGGTGACCGACATGCCGAGCACGTACGCCACCGACAGCGCCAGCGCGCGAAGCTTGTTCAGGTCGCGGCCCTCACCAGCGATGATGCCCGACAGGATCGGGATCATCGGCAGCACGCACGGTGTGAACGTGAGCAGCAAACCGAAGCCGAAAAAGCCGAGCAGCACAAACAGCGCGTTGCCCTGGAACAGCGCCGCGATATCGAGGTCGCTGGCGAAGATCGAATACGTCGGCCGGGGCTGCACCGCGAGCGCTCCCTCGCTGAGCTGCGGAGCGCTCGCGGCGGGCCCGCCGCCGCCCTCGTGTGAAGCGAGCTGAAGCGTGGCCTGAGAGTCCATCGGCGTGTAGCACACCCCGATGTCGGCGCAGCCCTGCGAGGTGACGTTCAGCTTGAGCGTCTGCGCCGCGCCCGCGGCACGTTCCAGCGGCACACGAATCGCTACTGCTTTGCGGTAGGTCTCGACGTCGCCGAAGAATTCGTCCTTTTTGCGGATGCCCGTGGGATACACGGGCGTGCCGAGCTTGACGCCGTCGGCGCCCTCGAGCGCGAAGCGGAACTTGTCCCGGTACATGTAGTACCCGTCGGCAATCGCGAAGTGCACCTCGAGCGCTTGCCGATCCAGCACGCGTGCCGAGAACCGAAACGCCTTTTCAGGCTCGAGCAGTTCGTCGGTCGAGCCGCCGAGCCTGAGCTGCGCCACCGCCGGCGCGGCGGTGGCCAGCGCAAGCAAGAGGATCAGGTAGCGCTTGAGCAGCGTCATTGCAGGGCGGTCAGGGTCGGGTTTCAGCCTCGACCCAGTCGAGATACGCGGGCAATCCGCGCTCGATTGGGACCGCCACGATCTCTGGAAGTTCGTAGGGATGCAGGGCGCGAACCGCCTTTTCGAGCGCCGCGTAGCGCTCGGCGCTCGTCTTGATCAGCACGGGGTGCTCCTCGTCATGCTGTACGGCACCTTTCCAGCGGTACACCGAGCGGCACGGGGCAAGGATATTGACACAGGCAGCGATGTGCGCCTCGACGAGCGCCTCGGCGAGCTTCTCGGCGCTTGCCCGGTCCGGGAGGTTGGTGAGCACGAGCAGCGCGCTCACGTGGCGCCCCCGGGGATCGGGACGCCCTGCTCGACGGTGGGGTACGCGAGCCGCACGCCGAGACAGTCCTTCAGCCGTCGGTTGTCTAGCCGGCGCGACTCGCTCATGAAATCGAGCAGGGCAGGCGATATGCGTTCGCCTGCCTCGCTTCGCGCGACGCGTGGCGGACGGGGCAGGCCGTAGCGCTCGGCGAGGAAGTCCAACCAATCTCCCATTTTCATCTGCGTGTCGTCGCAGGCGTTATACACGCCCGGCGGCGCATCGTCACTCAGGGCACGCAGCACGATCGAGGCAAGGTCGTCGGCGTGAACATGGTTGGTGTACACGTCATCCTCGGCGCGCAGCGTCGGCGTACCGGCACGCAGACGCGCGAGCGGCAGCCGGTCCGCGGCATAGATGCCCGGCACGCGCAGCACCACGAGGGCGACCGAGCGGGGTGCACACCAGAAACCCAGCCGGCGCTCGGCGTCGGCGCGGCGCCGGCCGCGGGCACTGCGTGGGTTGGGCGGCCGCGATTCATCGACGCGCGCGCCACCGCAGTCGCCGTACACGCCACTGGTGCTGAGATAGACGAGGCGCGTTGGTAGAATGCGGCCTTGCTCGAGCGCGGCGAGCAGATTCGCGGTGCGCGAGTCGCCTTCGCCTTCGCCGGGCGGCGGCGCGCAGTGCAGGATTGCGTCGGCCCACCCGGCGACGCCGGAAAGCGTTTCGGGCCGGTCCAGATCGGTACCGAAGCGGCGCGACAGCAAGCGGCGTTCGACGCCGGGCTCAAGCCGCGCCTCGACGCGGGTCGCGATGTCGCCGTAGCCCACGATCAGTAGCTTCTTCATGTCTACATTTTAGCGAGCTCACGCAGTGGCCAAGTTCACCGTCACCCTCCAGCCGAGCGGGCACCAGTTCGACGTCGACAACGGCGAGGCCGTGCTCGCGGCGGCGTTGCGCCAGGGGTTCGTGCTGCCCTATGGATGCAAGAACGGCGCCTGCGGTACTTGCAAGGGCAAGATCCTTTCGGGCAGCGTGGACTACGGCATTTATCAAAAGAAGGCGCTGCCGGACGCCGACAGGGCCGAGGGCAAGGCGCTCTTCTGTCAGGCGAAGCCGCAGTCGAACCTGGTGCTCGAGGCGCGCACCATCGGCGCGGCGAAGGACATCCCCGTCAAAACGCTGCCGTGCCGGGTCCAGCGCATCGATCGACCCACGGATGACGTGGCGATCCTGTTCCTCAAGCTTCCGGCAAGCGAGCGGCTGCAATTCCTCGCCGGCCAGTACATCGACTTCCTGCTGCGCGATGGCTCACGCCGAAGCTTCTCGATGGCCAATCCGCCGCATGACGACGAGCTGATCCAGCTGCACGTGCGCCACGTCGCGGGCGGGCAGTTCACCGACCATGTCTTCGGCAGGATGAAGGAGCGCGACATCCTGCGCTTCGAAGGACCGCTCGGCACTTTTTTCTTGCGCGAAGACTCCGACAAGCCGATCGTGCTAGTTGCCTCGGGCACAGGCTTCGCGCCGATCAAGGCGATCATCGAGCACGCGCTGAACAAGAACGTGACGCGACCGATGACGCTGTATTGGGGCGGTCGGCGGCCGAAGGACCTGTACCTGAACGAGCTGCCCGGGAAATGGGCCGCCGAGCACGCGCACTTCCGCTACGTACCGGTAATCTCCGACGGCTTGCCCGAGGACACGTGGCAGGGCCGAACCGGATTCGTGCACCGTGCGGTCATGGAGGACTTCCCGGATCTCTCCGCGCATCAGGTGTATGCGTGCGGCGTGCCGGTGATGGTGGACGCGGCAAAGCGTGACTTCACCGGGCAGTGCAAGCTGCCCGAGGACGAGTTCTACGCCGACAGCTTCACCACGCAGGCCGACCTCGCTGACGCCGACGCGAAATGAAAAGGGCCGGACAAGCCGGCCCTCGCCGTATTTCGCGGAAGTGCTGTTACTTGGTCGAGAGCACCCACTGCACGAGCGTCTTGATGTCCGCTTCCGGCACCGCAGCGTTCGGCGGCATCGGGATCTGGCCCCAGACTCCCGACCCCCCCTTCTTGACCTTTTCCGCCAGCATGCCCTCGGCGTTCTTGTCGCCCCGGTACTTCGCCGCGATGTCCTTGTAGGAGGGTCCGACAAGCTTCTTGTCGATCGCGTGGCACGCCATGCACGCGTGCTTCTTCGCGAGCGCCTCGTTTGCTTGGGCAGGAAGCGCCATGGCAAGTCCGGCAAGCGCAACAGTCAGCGCGAGTTTGTTCATTTCGACTCCTTGTGCTCCAGTTCAAACTTCGTGCGCGCCGCAGCGCGCGAAAGGCCGCCATGCTACCCGAACGAGGCCTCTTTGCAAGCCTGCTTGAGCGCGTCCAGGTCATTGATTGGCGCTAAACAAGTAACGCCCCGGCACAGCCATCCGTTGACATCCTTTGCGCCCTCGGCGGCGGGCTTGTCGAGCAGCGGCGGCAGCCCGGAAATCCCCGGCGGGATCTTGAGAACAAGCGTATCGGGCAGGTATTCACGCGCCAGTGCCGCCGCCCATTTCGCTGCAGGTTCCGGTGCGCCGCGCAGCACCAATGTCGCCGGCGGCGCGAGCAATTCGTCGAGCGCCATGCCGAGCGAAGCAAAACCCGCCGGGTACTGCTTCATCGATGGATAGAACAGCTCCAGCGTGCGCTCCGCGGCGCGCGCGTAGCGGTCCTCGCCGGTCAGCGCGGCGAGGCGCCCGAGCACCCAGGCAGCGATGCCGTTGCCCGAGGGCATGGCGCTGTCGTGCCCGGGCTTGGGCCGGTGGATCAGCGCCTCGTGATCGCTCGCAGTGAAGAAGAAGCCGCCCGCGGCGCGATCCTCGAATTTCTCCAGCATAACCTCTGCGAGGGCCTCGGCGAACTCCAGATCCTCGGCCGAGAAACGTGCCTGCAGCAGCTCGAGTAGCGCCGCCACCAGGTACGCGTAATCGTCGAGGTAGGCGCCAAGATGCGCGCGGCCGTCCTTGTAGGTCGCGAGCAGCCGGCCATCGCGCCACATGCGGCTGCGAATGAACGCCAGCGCTCGCTCGGCGGACGAGAGCCACTCCGCCTGTCCGAACACGCGCGCGGCGTGCGCCATGCCGCGGATCGCGAGCGCGTTCCAGGACACCAGAACCTTCTCGTCGCGACCGGGCCGCACGCGCTGCTCGCGCACCGCGAGGAGCTTCTCGCGCGCGGCCGCAAGCAGCCGCTCGCACTCCTCAGGCGGCACGCCGGCCAGCTCGGCCGTTCCAGCGAGCGTGCGCGCAACGTGAAGGTGCCAGTGGCGATTCTCGAAGTTGGCACCGCGATCGAGCCCGTAGTACGGTGCCGCCACCGCCCATTCCTCGGGCGACAGCAGATCATGTACCTCGTCACGGTGCCAGACGTAGAACTTGCCCTCTTCGTGCTCGGAATCCGCGTCGATTGACGAGAAGTAGCCACCCTCGCTCGATTGCATCTCGCGCATGAGCCAGGCGGCGGTCTCTTCGGCGCAGCGAGCAAGGCGCGCTTCGCCGCTGGCGAGCCAGGCGTCGGCCAGCAAAGCGAGCAGTGGGCCGTTGTCGTACAGCATCTTTTCAAAGTGCGGAATCATCCACTGCGCATCGACGCTGTAGCGGCAGAAGCCGCCCCCGAGCTGGTCGTAGATGCCGCCGTCGCACATGCGGACGAGCGTCGTTCGCGCCATCTCGAGCGCGCTGCGGTCGCCGCGGCGCGCGCTCTCTCGCAGGCACAGCTCGAGATCCGGCGGATGGGGAAACTTCGGTGCGCCGCCGAAGCCGCCCAGCCGCGGATCGAAGTTCGAGCGCAGGTTTTCGAGCATCGCGCGCAACGGCGCGTCGTCCAGCTCCGAGCGGTGCGCCCGCTCCTGCGGCTGGGTACGCGAAAACGCGATGCGCAACTGCTCGTTTTGCTCGCCGATCTCGGCGCGCTTCTCGCGCCAGATCGCCGCGATGCGCTCGAGCAGGTCGGGAAACCCCGGCAGGCCGTAGCGCTCGCTCTTGGGAAAATAGGTGCCGCCGAAGAATGGCGTGCCGTCGGGCGACAGGAACATCGTCAGCGGCCAGCCCCCGGCGCGCCGCGCCAGCATCTGGTGCGCGCTTTGGTAGATCTGATCGAGGTCGGGCCGCTCCTCGCGGTCGACCTTGATATTGACGAACAGGCGGTTCATCACCTCGGCGACCGCCGGGTCCTCGAAGCTTTCGTGCGCCATCACGTGGCACCAGTGGCACGCGGAGTAACCTACCGAGAGCAGGATCGGCTTGGCTTCGCGGCCCGCGCGCTCCAGCGCCTCAGGACCCCATGGATACCAGTCCACCGGGTTGTCGGCGTGCTGCTGCAGATAGGGGCTGGTTTCCTGCGCGAGTCGGTTTGGCATGGCGGGCGCGTTGCGCGCGCACAGGCCGTGCGGCACAGTGCGGCGGGTGACGGACGTTCAAGTTTACCGCCCTGACGAAACCAAAGACCCTCGCGCGGCAGAGGTCTTGCGTTTCTGGTTCGGCACGCGCGGGGAATACGGGCAGCGGCGCAAATGCTGGTTCGAGAAAAACGACATGTTCGATGCCGAAGTGCGCAGGCGCTTTTCCCCGCTGCACGAGGAGGCCGCGCGCGGCGCGCTCGTCTCGTGGCTAGGCGCGCGCGCCAACTGCCTCGCGCTCATCGTGGCGCTCGACCAGTTTCCACGCAACATGTTCCGCGGAGACGCAAACGCCTTCGCTACCGATGCGCAGGCGCTGGGCGCAGCACGGCACGCGCTGGCGCTCGGCTACGACCAGGGGCTGCTACCCGTGGAGCGCATGTTCTTGTATCTGCCCTTCGAGCACAGCGAGGCGCTCGCCGATCAGGTTATCGCCTGCGAGCTCATGAAACCGCTCGGCGCGTTCGAGCCGACCCAGGACGTGCACCGCTACGCGATCCGTCACTGCGACGTCATTCGACGATTCGGGCGCTTTCCCCACCGCAACGCGGCGCTTGGACGCGTCTCGAGCCAGCTTGAGCTCGAGTTCCTCAAGGAACCCGGCTCGGGGTTCTAGGCCAGGTCGCGCGACGCGTCGTGGCGTGACACGGCCGCGGGTGTGCGCCGATCGGAAATCACCGTTCGGGGACCGAGCCGGGCTGCGCTAGACGCCGTCCGTGATGGCGCCGCGCGACGCCGTCGACACCAGCTGGGTGTACTTGGCGAGCAGCCCGCTCGTGTAGCGGGGCTTCGGCGCCCTCCATTTCCTGCGCCGCGCCGCGAGCGTTTTCGCCGGCACGTTCAGCTGGATCAGGCGCTTTTTCGCGTCGATGGTGATCGAGTCGCCTTCCTTCACCAGTGCGATAGCACCACCAACCGCCGCCTCGGGCGCCACGTGTCCTACCACCATGCCCCAGGTGCCGCCCGAAAAGCGCCCATCGGTAATCAGGCCGACCGACTCGCCCAGGCCCTGGCCGATGAGTGCGGAGGTTGGCGCAAGCATCTCCTGCATGCCAGGGCCGCCTTTCGGGCCCTCGTAACGGATGACGATGACGTCGCCCGGCTTGATCTTCTTGGCGAGGATCGCCTTCATGCACTCGGGCTCGGAGTCGAACACGCGCGCCGGTCCGGTGATCGCCGGATTTTTCAGTCCGGTGATCTTCGCCACGCAGCCTTCGGTCGCGAGATTGCCTTTGAGAATCGCTAGATGCCCCTGCTTGTACATTGGCTGCGCGAACGGGCGGATCACGTCCTGGTCCGCGCGCGGCGCCTCGGGCACGTCCTTGAGTTCCTCGGCCATCGTTCTGCCGGTGATCGTCATGCACTCGCCATGCAGCAGCCCGGCCTTGAGCAGGATCTTGAGCACCTGTGGCACACCGCCCGCGCGATGGAAATCGGTCGCCACGTAGCGTCCGGAGGGCTTCAGATCGCACAGCACCGGCACCTTACGCCGGATGCGCTCGAAGTCGTCGATGGTCCATTTGACATTGGCCGCCCGCGCGATCGCGAGGTAGTGCAGCACGGCATTGGTCGAGCCGCCGGTCGCCATCACGAGCGCAATCGCGTTCTCGATCGACTTGCGCGTGATGATGTCGCGCGGGCGCAGATTGCGGTGCACCGCCTGCACCAGTACGCGCGCCGACATGGCCGCCGAGTCGGCCTTCTCGGCATCCGGCGAGGCCATTTGCGAGGAACCGAGCAGGCTCATGCCGAGCGCCTCGAAGGACGAGCTCATGGTGTTGGCGGTAAACATGCCGCCGCACGCGCCGACCGACGGGCAGGCATTCTTTTCGATGCCGACGAAATCCTCCTCGCTCATCTTGCCCGCCGTGAAGGCGCCGACTGCCTCGAACGCGGAGACGATGGTCAGGTCCTGGCCCTTCCACTTGCCGGGCTTGATGGTGCCGGCATAGACGTAGATTCCGGGCACGTTCATGCGCGCGAGCGCCATCATGCCGCCGGGCATGTTTTTGTCGCAGCCGCCGACCACTAGTGCGCCGTCCATCGCCTGGCCGTTGACGCTGGTCTCGATCGCGTCGGCGATCACCTCGCGCGACACCAGCGAGTATTTCATCGCCTCGGTGCCCATGCCGATGCCGTCGGTGATGGTCGGCACGCCAAACACCTGCGGCTTGGCGCCCGCCGCCTCGAGCGCCGTCATGGCGCGATCAACCAGCGGCTGGATGCCGGCGTTGCAAGGGTTCATGGTCGAGTGGCCGTTGGCCACGCCGATGATCGGCTTGTCGAAGTCGTCGTCCCTGAAGCCGACCGCGCGCAGCATGGCGCGGTTGGGCGAGCGTGCGACCCCCCGGGTGATCTGGCGACTGCGGCGGTTGTCGGCCATGGCGTCCTCTATGCAACGAACGGTGTGCTTAAATGCGCGATTCTAATTGATCGTCGCGCAGCGCCCATGCTGATTCACCCCGATTTCGACCCGATCGCCTTCGCCGTCGGCCCGCTAGCGGTACGCTGGTACGGGCTGATGTACCTGGCAGCATTTGCCGCCGGCTGGTGGCTCGGCCTGCGTCGCATCGCGCGCGGCACCGGCCTCAACGCGCCGGTCGTGACGCGCGAGCAGTTCGACGACCTCCTTTTCATGTCGGTACTTGGCGTCATCCTCGGCGGGCGGCTCGGCTACGTGCTGTTCTACAAGCCGACCTATTATTTCTCGCACCCGCTCGAGATCCTTGCTATCTGGCAGGGTGGCATGTCATTTCACGGCGGCTTTCTCGGCGTGTTGCTTGCAATGGCCTTCGCCGCGCGGCGCCATCGCATCGACTGGCTAAGGCTGATGGACTTCATCGCGCCGCTGGTGCCGCCAGGCATTGCCGCGGGGCGGCTGGGCAATTTCATCAACGGCGAACTCTATGGCCGCGTTACCGACTGGCCTTGGGGCATGGTGTTTCGCTCGGTCGGTGCAGGCGACGCGCCCCGCCACCCCTCGCAGCTCTACCAGTTCGCGCTCGAGGGCGTGGCGCTGTTCGCGATCCTGTGGTGGTTCTCCGCCAGGCCGCGCCCGCGCGGGCAGGTTTCGGCGCTGTTTCTGATCGGGTACGGAGGATTTCGCTTCTTGGCCGAGTTCGCGCGCGAGCCCGACGTATTCCTCGGTCTGCTCGCGCTCGGGCTGACGATGGGGCAGTGGCTCAGCCTGCCGATGATCGCCGCCGGGATTTGGCTCTGGCGACGTAGCCTCGCGCGCTGATCGCGGCACAAGGCGCGCTTATTTGCCCAAGGCGTCCGGCGCCGCAACAATGGCGCCAAGGAGAGCCTCAATGCGATATGCCCTAATCGCGGCCGCGTTGCTCGCGCCGCTTGGCGCGCTCGCCCAGCCGCTCGAAAAGCTGACCGCGCGCCACGGCACGATCGAAGTTCCGCTCGAAGTGGCGCGCCCACCGGGTGCCGGCCCGTGGCCGCCGGTGCTCTACATACACTCCAAACGCGGCTTCGAGGACGTTGATCGCGCTCACCTGCGCGCGCTTGCGGCACGCGGCTTTCTCGCCGTGGCACCCGATTGGCTTGCGGGCAACATCATCGAGCGCTTTCCGGATCGGCACTATCCGGAGACCGAGCGCGACGTCGAGGCCGCGCTCGACGCATTGCTCAAGCGCGGCGACGTCTGTCCCGGCCCGGTGGGCATCGTCGCGAAGTCGCGCGGGCCGTATTTTGCGATCCGGCTTGCCGCCAAACGCCCACAGGACGTGGCGGCAATCGTGTCCTACTACGGCCACTTCCAGGACCCGAACGCGCCCGAGCCACAGCAGCTCTTTTCCTTCGCCCCCGAGGTGCAAAAAATCGTTTCGCCGGTGCTGATGCTGATCGGCGACGCGGACTACGAGATCCGGCGCTGGGTCAACGGGCGCGCGTTCTACGCGCTGTGGGAGCGCGGCGTACCGGTTGAGCTCCAAATGTACCCGATGGCGCGCCGGGCCTTCGACTTTCGCCCCGACGCGTCGCCCGAGGAAAAAATTGCCGCGCGCCACGCCGCGCAACGCGAGCACGAGTGGCTCACGCGGCACCTGCAGCTTACGCCTGAAGGGCGCTGCGCGAAGCGCTAGCAATGCGGACTCGCGCCGTTCACGGCAAGGCGTATTCCGATCGAAATACACTTGGCGCCAAACCGCGCTGCGAGCGAACGTTCGCGCGCTAAACGCCGCGTTGTACTAGGCGAGCGCGCGCTCGAGCACGCGCGCGACGTGCAACGCGCGCCGCTCGCTGCCGTCGGTAATCTGGTGGCGGCAGCTGGTGCCGTCGGCGATGATCAGGGTCTCGGGCTGCGCGGCCCGGACCGCGGGCAGCAGCGCCGCCTCGGCCATTTTCATCGACACTTCGTAGTGCTCGGCCTCGTAGCCGAAGCTCCCCGCCATGCCGCAACAGCTCGATTCGATCGTGCTCAGCTTCATCCCGGGCACGAGCGCGAGCACCCGCTCGACCGCCCCCATCGCGCCGAAGGCCTTCTGGTGGCAGTGCCCGTGCAGCAGCGCCTCGCGCTCGAGAGGCCTCAACGCCAGCTTGAGCCGCCCAGCCTCGGCCTCTCGCGCGAGGAACTCCTCGAATAGCAGCGCGTTATCGGCGAGCGACTGCGAATGGCGACCCGGCAGCATGACCTTGAATTCATCGCGCAGTGAGAACAGGCACGACGGCTCCAGCCCGATCACGGTCATGCCGCGCTCGACCCAGGGCGTCAGCACGGCGAGCATACGGCGTGCCTCGTGCTGCGCTTCCTCGACCAAGCCAGCCGAGAGGAACGTGCGTCCGCAGCATAGTGGGCGCTCACCCTCAGAGGGCTGGGCGACATGCACGCGATAGCCCGCAGCCTCAAGCACGTTCAGCGCTGCGCGCGCGTTCTCCGGCTCAAACCAGCGGTTGAAGGTGTCGACGAACAGCACCACCTCGCGCCGGCCCGATAGTGCGCGCACCCGGTCGACGAAGTAATCGCCGCGCCACTTGGGCAGGCGGCGCCGCGCGGAAAAACCGGTGAGCCGCTCGCGTAGTCGCGCGAGGCCGCGCACGTTGCCCAGGTTGACGAGCGGCGCGATACGCGCAGCCCAACGCGCGTAACGAGGCAAGTAAGCGATCAGGCGGTCGCGCAGGCTCACGCCGTGACGGCGTCTCAGGTGTGCAAGAACCTCGATCTTCATCCTCGCCATGTCGACGCCGGTAGGGCATTCGCGCTTGCACCCTTTGCACGACACGCACAGGTCGAGCGCCTGGCGCACCGCGTCGGAGGCGAGCGCGTCCGAGCCGAGCTGGCCCGAGAGCGCCAGGCGCAGGGTGTTGGCGCGCCCACGGGTCAGGTGCTGTTCGTCGCGCGTGACGCGATAGGAGGGGCACATTGTGCCGGCATCGAACTTGCGGCAATGGCCGTTGTTGTTGCACATCTCAACGGCTTTGGCGAAGCCCTGGCCGCGGGCCGCCGGATCGATCTCATACTCGCCCCAGTCGAGCATCGCGTGCGGCACGCGGGTTACGTAGCCAGGCTTGAAGCGCAGCAGCTGCCTGTCGTCCATTCTGCTCGGCGCGACGATCTTGCCGGGATTCATCAGGCCTTGAGGGTCGAGCCAGGACTTGATCTCGCCGAGCGCCGCAGTGAGCCGCGGGCCGAAGAAGGGCGCGATCCATTCGGAGCGCACCAGGCCGTCGCCGTGCTCGCCGGAATAGGCGCCTTTGTACTGCTTAACCATGGCGCACGCCTCCTCGGCGATGGCGCGCATCTTCTCGGCGCCGTCGCGTCGCATGTCGAGCACCGGCCGCACGTGCAGCGTGCCGACCGAGGCGTGCGCGTACCACGTGCCGCGGGTGCCGTGCTTCTCGAAAACCCGCGTCAGCCGGTCGGTGTACTCGGCGAGGTGCTCGAGCGGTACGGCACAGTCCTCGATAAACGATACCGGCTTGCCGTCGCCTTTCATCGACATCATGATGTTCAGGCCCGCCTTGCGAACTTCCCAGATATCCTTTTGCAGCTTCGCGTCGGTGACCTGAACCACGCTCTCCGGCTGCCCGAGATCGCCCATAAGCTGCGCGAGCTGCCTTAGTTTCGCCGTCTGCTCGGCCGCTTCTTCTCCGGAAAACTCGACCAGCAGAATGGCGTCCGGCTCCCCCACGATCACGGCATCAACCGTCTCGCGGAAGGCGCCGATGTCGCGCGCCAGGCCGATCATCGTGCGATCGACCAGCTCAACGGCCGACGGACCCAGCTTGACGATGTGCTGGGTGAGCTCCATCGCGGTATAGAACTTCGGGAAGTGGCATACGCCCAGCGTGCGGGCGGGCGGCAACGGTGAAAGCCTGAGCAGCAGCCGCTCGAAGTACGCGAGCGTGCCCTCCGACCCGACCAGGAGATGCGCCGCGTTGGCGTGGGGCGGACCAAGGTGATCGAGGTTGTAGCCGGCGACACGCCGCATCACATTCGGAAAGCGCGCCGCAATCTCGAGTTTTTCGCGCTCGTAGAGCGCCCTGAGCCGTATCAGCAGCTCGCGGTAGCCCAATGCGCCGGCGCGTTCGTCGATCACCCCCGGAATGGCACCGAAGCGCCAGCGCTCGCCTGCCGCCGTAAGCGCGTCGATCGCCAGGACGTTGTGCACCATGTTGCCGTACGCGATCGAGCGCGAGCCGCAGGAGTTGTTGCCCGCCATTCCGCCAAGCGTCGCCTGCGCACTGGTCGAGACATCGACCGGAAACCAGAGCTTGTGCGCGCGCAATTGCCCATTCAGCTGATCGAGTACCAGCCCCGGCTGCACCAGCGCCGTGCGCGCCACCGGGTCAATCTCGAGCACGCGATTGAGGTGTTTCGAATTGTCGATGACCAGTGCTGCACCGACCGTCTGGCCGCACTGTGAGGAGCCGGCGCCGCGCGGCAGCACTGGCACCCCTTCGTCTACCGCGACGGCGATCGCCGCGCGCGCTGCCTCCTCGGTGCGCGGCACCACTACGCCGATCGGCTCGATCTGGTAGATCGACGCATCGGTCGAGTAGCGACCGCGACTGGCAGCATCAAACAGAATCTCGCCGTCGATCTCTTTGCGCAAGCGCGCGGCAAGCGACGAATCCCCCGGTAACGGCGGCACCGCGCGCCGCGACACGGAGCGTGCGCGGTCCTTGACCCGCTCAGGCGCATTCATGTCAGGCGGCCTCGGCCGAGGTCGTGGTGGACGAAGCGAGCGCGTCCAGCACCGCGGCGAGCTTGGCGGAAAGGTGATCGCGAAGCAGCTGTTTGAGCCGCGTGGCATCGCGCGCGGCGAGAGCCTCCAGAATCTGCTCATGCTCGCGCACCGCGTCGTCCCAGCGTTCCTGCGACAAGTTTGCCATGTAGCGCGCGCGGCGCACATTGGCGTTCAGTTGCCGATAGGTGTTGGCGAGCATCGCGTTGCCCGATGCTTCGACGATCTTCAGATGGATCGCCTGGTTGTAGCGGAAGTAGCCCGCGAGGTCGTTGCGCGCGTGCATCGCCAGCATTTCGTAATGCATGGCTCGAATCTCGGAGATCTGTGCGGCGCTCGCGTTGCGGCAGGCGAGTTCGCCCGCAAGACTCTCGAGCGCGCCCATCACGGCAAGCGTCTCGGAGATGCGCGCCGGCTCGATCGGCGCGACGATCGCGCCCCGATTGGGCAGCAGATCAACCAGTCCTTCGGCCGCCAGCAGCTTGAACGCCTCGCGCAAGGGGGTACGCGACAGACCGAGCTGCGCGGTCAGGACTCGCTCGTTCAGCCGGGAGCCGGGGGCGAGCTCGCCACGCACGATAAGGTCCCGCAGGTGGTCGACGGCCTCCTCATGCAACGGCCGGCGGGCGGCCCGTGGCGTCTGCAGCGGATCAACCGATCCCATGGTTGCATCCTAGCCTTATTGCATGCAGAATGCAAAAAACGCAAGGGTCGCAGCATACGTTAGCCCATATGCTGCGCAACATGACTCTTTTTGAATGCAAAATTGGAGGCGCCATGCCGCGTCCAGCCGGCCGTCACTTCCTGCAGATTCCAGGGCCCACCAATGTTCCCGATCGCGTACTGCGGGCGATCGACGCACCGACCATGGACCACCGCGGTCCGGAGTTCGCCGTGCTCGGCAAGGCGGTGATCGCCGGCATGAAGCGTATCTTCAAGACCGTCAAGGGCGAAGTCGTGATCTATCCGGCCTCCGGCACCGGCGCCTGGGAGGCGGCGCTCGTCAACACGCTTTCGCCCGGCGACAGCGTGCTGATGTATGAGACCGGCCACTTTGCCTCGCTGTGGCAGAAGCTCGCCACGCGTCTGGGGCTGCAGACCGAGTTTTTGCCGGGCGACTGGCGCCACGGCGCCGACCCCGAGGCGATCGAAAAGCGACTTCGCGCGGACGCCGGCAAGACGATCAGAGCCGTCTGTGTGGTGCACAACGAGACCTCGACCGGGGTGACCTCGCGCATTGCCGAAGTTCGGCAGGCGATCGACGCCGCCGGGCATCCGGCGCTGCTGATGGTCGACACCATTTCCTCGCTCGCCTCGATCGATTATCGCCATGACGAATGGGGCGTGGATGTCACCGTGGCCGGCTCGCAGAAGGGCCTCATGCTGCCGCCGGGCCTGTCGTTCAACGCCATCTCGACAAAGGCGCTGGCCGCCTCGAAGAACGCCAAGTTGCCGCGCAGCTACTGGGCCTGGGACGAGATGATCGCGAATGGCCGCAGCGGTTTTTTTCCCTACACGCCCGCCACGAATCTGCTCTACGGGCTGCGCGAGGCGATCGCGATGCTTGAGGAGGAGGGGCTCGAGCAGGTATTCGAGCGTCACGCGCGCCACGCCGAGGCAACGCGCCGCGCGGTGCGCGCCTGGGGACTGGAAGTGCTGGCGCTGAACCCCGCGGAGCTCTCTGGCTCGCTTACTGCAGTCCTGGTGCCGTCCGGCCACGACGCCGATCGTGTGCGAAAAGTGATACTGGAGGCTTTCGACATGTCGCTCGGCACGGGTCTGGGCAAGCTCGCCGGCAAGGTGTTCCGCATCGGTCACCTGGGCGATTACAACGACCTTACGCTGATGGGCACGCTCGCCGGCGTAGAGATGGGCCTCGGACTCGCCGGCGTACCAGTGAAGAAGGAAGGCGTAGTGGCGGCGATGACCTACCTCGCCGCGTGCCACAATCCCAGGGTGCGCGCCGCCGCTTGACGGCCGCGGGAGACCCCCGCTCCGGACGCAGACGTGCCCTGCTAACCGCAACAAAGGAGGAGACTATGACGATACGCAAATTACTCGCCGCGCTCGCTTGCGCCGCGCTTGCCGCGCCTGCCGCCGCGCAGATGGAGCTCAAGTTCGGCCATGTCGCCGAGCCCGGCTCGCTGTTCGACACCTCGAGCGTGGAGTTCGCCAAGCGTGCCAATGAGCGGCTGGGCGGCAAGGCGAAGGTGGTGGTGTTCGGCTCGAGCCAGCTCGGCGGCGACAAGGAACTGCTGCAAAAGCTCAAGCTCGGCACGGTCGATTTTGCGCTGCCCTCGACCGTCATGTCCTCGGAGGTCGACCTGTTCGGCGTATTCGAGATGCCGTACCTGGTCAAGGACCGCGAGCACATGAAACGCATTGAGAAGGACGTGTTCTGGTCGAAGCTCGCTCCCGAGGTCGAGAAGAAGGGCCTGCGGGTCATCGCGGTGTGGGAAAACGGCTATCGCCACATCACCAATTCGAAGCGGGCCATCAACACGCCGGACGACCTGAAGGGCATCAAGCTGCGCACGCCCGAAGGCAAGTGGCGCGTGAAGATGTTCCAGGCCTACGGGGCTAACCCGAGCCCGATGAAGTTCTCGGAGGTGTTTACGGCGCTGCAGACCGGCGTCATGGACGGGCAGGAGAACCCCTTCACCCAGATCTATAGCGCCAAGTTCCAGGAAGTGCAGAAGTACCTGTCGCTCACCGGCCACGTCTATACACCGGCGTACGTGACCGTGGGTGCGAAGCGCTGGGACAGCCTGCCCGCCGACGTGCGCAGCACCCTCGAGGCCGTCGCCAAGGAGACGCAGGCATTCGTGTACCAGACCGCAGCCAAGGATGAGGACGATCTGCTCGGCAAGCTCAAGGCCGCAGGCATGCAGGTGAACACGCCCAACAAGGACGCGTTCATCGCCGCCTCCAAGCCGGTCTACGAGGAGTTTGCGAACGAGGTGAAGGGTGCGAAGGAAGTGATCGATCGCGCCATCGCACTCGGAAAATAGCCGTTCAAGCCAGGGCCGCCGTGAGGCGGCCTTTTTTTCTCGGCCCACATGAATACCGCCTACTTCGCGCGGCTGCGCATGGGTTTCGAGCGCGTGCTCGAGGCGATCGTGTTTGTGCTCATGATCGCGCTCGCCGCCATCGTCACCATCGCCGTGATCTATCGCAAATTCGGCGACTCGCTCGTCTGGTACGACGAGATCGCCTCGGTGATGCTCGCGTGGATTACCTATTACGGCGCCGCGCTTGCCGCGCTCAAGGGCGGCCATATCGGCGTCTCGGCATTGGTGGATGCCATGCCGCCCAAGCTGCGCCTCGCGGCGACGCTGTTCTCGGAGGTCTGCGTCATCGGCTTCTTCACGCTGCTCGCGTGGGTCGGTTACACGGTCCTCGAGGTGCTCGCCACCGACACGCTGGTCAGCCTGCCCGACGTTCCGGTGCATTACACGCAGTCGGTGATCCCGATCGGGGCCACGCTGTTCGTCATCGCCGAGCTCTTGCACCTGCCGCAGGCGCTGCGCGAGGCCGCGCGGCGCACTGAAGTGAATCCCTGAAATGGCGATCCTGCTGCTGTTCCTGGGCGTGCTCGCTCTGGTGCTGCTCAATGTGCCGATTGCCGTGGCGCTCGGCATCGCGGCGGTGAGCGCAATGCTTGCCACCCAGGGCGTCGATATCCTGCCCAACCTGGCGATCGTGATGTACAACGGGGCGACCAACTTCCCGCTGATCGCGATTCCGCTGTTCATCCTGGCCGGCGCGATCATGAACACCTCGGGCATTTCGCGCCGGCTGATCGCGTTTGCTTCCGCGATTCTCGGCTTTGTCCGCGGCGGCCTCGCGATGGTCAACGTCGGCGCCTCGATGTTTTTTGCCGAGATCTCCGGCTCGGCGGTGGCCGATGTTGCGGCGATCGGCTCGGTGCTGATGCCGGCGATGAAGAAAAAGGGCTACCCGGGTCCCTTCACTGCCGCGGTGACGTCCTCGTCGGCGTCGATCGCGATCATCATCCCGCCCTCGATCCCGATGATCCTGTACGCCGTCATGGCCGGCACCTCGGTGGTGCAGCTGTTCGTCGCCGGAATCGTGCCGGGCCTGATCGGCGGCCTGTCGATGATGGGGCTGTGCTACTGGTATGCAGTGCGCTTCAACTGGCCGGTCGAGGAGATCTTCCAGTTGCGGCGCGTGTGGAAGACCTTCAAGGAAGCGTCGCTCGCGTTCCTGCTACCGATCATCATCCTCGGTGGCATCTTCGGCGGGCTGGTGACCGCGACCGAGGGCGCCGGGCTGGCGGTGGTCGCCTCGATCGGCATCGCGCTGTGGTACCGCGAGATCGACTGGAGAATGCTGAAATCGGCAGTCGTCGACGGCGCCGTGCAAACCGCGGTAGTCATGTTGCTGGTCGCCTCGAGCGCGCTGCTCGGCGTCTACCTAACGGAAGCCCAAGTGCCGCAGCGCCTGGCGCTTGCGATTGCCGAGTTCACCACCAATCCGTGGGCGATTCTTGCGCTCATGAACGTGTTCTTCCTGCTGATCGGGTTATTCCTGCACTCGGCGGCGGCGATCATCCTGGTGGTGCCGATCGTGATGCCGGTGGTCAATGCCGTGGGTATCGACCCGGTGCACTTCGGTCTGGTGGTGACGCTCAACCTCGCCATCGGCCAACAGACCCCGCCGGTCGCGAGCGTGCTGATGACCGCCTGCTCGATCGCCAAGGAGAACGTCTGGGACGTCACCCGCGCCAACCTGCCGTTCATCGGCGTGCTGCTTCTGGTGCTGATGCTCGTCACCTACGTGCCGGCGGTGCCGCTTGCGCTGGTGAACCTGTTCTACCGCTAGGAGCCGCCATGAAGGACACGGTCTATGTCGAGCGCGACGGTGCTATCGCCACCGTCGTACTGAACCGCCCCGACAAGCTGAACGCGATGACTCTGGAGATGTGGCTCCGGCTTGGCGAGGCGATGCGCGCGCTCGAGGCGGATGACGCGGTGCGATGCATCGTATTGCGCGGCGCAGGTGAGAAGGCCTTTGCCGCCGGTGCTGATATCGCCGAATTCACCAAGACCCGCGCCAACGCGAAGCAAGCGAAGGAGTACGGGGGGCAAATCGCCGGCACGATGCTCGCGGTCGCGCACTGCCGGCATCCGACCGTGGCACTGATCCACGGCGCCTGTGTGGGCGGCGGGCTGGAAGTCGCTTCGCAATGCGATATGCGGATTGCGGGTGCCTCGGCGCGCTTCGGGGTGCCGATCAAGAACCTCGGGCTGGTGGTGGCCTACGACGAGATGGCGGGCCTGATCGCTCTCGCCGGGCGCGCCGTGGCGCTCGAGATCCTGCTCGAAGGCCGCGTGTTCGGCGCCGAAGAAGCGCTTGCCAAGGGGCTGGTCAACCGTGTCGTGCCCGACGACAGGGTCGACGAGGAAACAAACGCGACCGCGCGCCGTATCGCCGAAGGCGCGCCGCTGGTCGCACGCTGGCACAAGAAGTTTGCCCACCGGCTCGCCGACCCGCGGCCGCTCAGCGAACAGGAGTATGACGAAAGCTATGCCTGCTTCGACACCGAGGATTTCCGCGAAGGGTCGGCAGCCTTCGTCGCCAAGCGCAAGCCCCAGTTCAAGGGTCGCTGAGATGGACGCCGTTACGCGCGTGACCGAGAATGGCGCGATGGCCCGCCGTCTCGAAATCCCCGCCGGCTAGGCGCACGGAGCTCAGCGATGGGACCACTTGCCGGTGTCAAAGTCCTCGAGCTTGCACAGATTATGGCCGGGCCGACCGCCGGCATGATGCTGGCCGATCTCGGCGCCGATGTGATCAAGGTGGAGAAGATGCCGGGCGGCGATGACACGCGCACCATGAACCGCCCCTCCGTAAACGGCGAATCGGCGGCTTTCATGGCGATGAACCGCAACAAGCGCGGCATCGCGCTGAACCTGAAGCTGCCGGCGGCGCAGGATGCGCTCAAACGCATGGCGGCGAAGGCGGACGTGCTGACCGAGAACTACCGCAAAGGCACCATGGAGAAGCTCGGCATCGGCTACGACACGCTGAAGGCGATCAACCCTGCGCTCATCTACTGCTCGATCTCAGGCTACGGCCGCACCGGGCCCTACGCCGATAAAGGCGGCTTCGACCTCATCGCGCAGGGCATGTCCGGCCTGATGGCAATCACCGGCGAGCCGGGCGGGGCGCCGGTCAAGTCCGGCAGCCCGATCGCCGACATCAACGGCGGCCTGCTCGCAGCGCTAGGAGTCGTCGCAGCCTACGTGCACCGGCTGAAGACCGGGCAGGGCCAGCTGGTCGATACCTCGCTGTTCGAGGCCGGGATCCAGCAGACCTACTGGCAGGCGGCGATCTTCTTTGCCACCGGCGAATCGCTCGGACCGAGCGGCTCGGCGCACATCCTGTCGGCGCCCTACCAGGCGTTTCGCGCGAAGGACGGCTGGCTCACCATCGGCGGTGCCAATCAGTCGAACTGGCAGCGGCTCGTACGGGTGCTCGGCGCGCCGCAGTGGCTCGAGGATTCGCGCTTCATGACCAACTCGGATCGCATGAAGAATCTCGACGCGCTGACGGCGCTGATGAACGAACGGCTCGCGGTCAAGACGGTGCGCGAATGGATCGAGCTGCTCGAGCTCGAAGGCGTGCCCTGCGGGCCGATCAACTCGATTGCCGACATGCTCGGCGATCCGCAGACCCTGGCGCGCGAGATGGTCGTCGAGCTCGCGCACCCCAGGGCGGGCCGCACCCGGGCGCTCGGCCTGCCGATCAAGCTTTCGGCCACGCCCGGGCGCGTGACGCGGCCGGCACCGACCTTTGGACAGCACACGCGGGAAGTGCTCGGCGAGTTCGGCTTTTCCGGCGAGGAGATCGACGCGCTCGTGGCCCACGGCGCGGCCGCTTGATCGGGGGCGCTCGCAATGCGCGGTCGACGGCTCCGGCGATGAAGGATCTGGCCGTACTCGTCGAGCGGGAGGTGTTCTGGGTGGCCATCAACCGGCCGCACAAGCGAAACGCCTTGTCGCGTGCGACGCTGGCGGCGATCCGTGCAGTGTTTCGCAAGCACGCATCGCGACGCGGCCTCAAACTCGCCGTGCTCACTGCCTCCGGCACCCAGGCCTTCGCCGCGGGCGGCGACCTGGTCGATCTCGGCAAGGTTCGCACGCGCTCGGCGGCGCGCAGGATGTCGCGCGACGCGCTCGCGGCGCTACGCGCGGTGCGCGAGTTTCC
>JBFKUL010000006.1:0-31732 GCA_041635755.1 Burkholderiales bacterium
CAGGGCGGCAAGGTCAGTTGGGCCTGCCGCGGCTTTCCGCACGACGCGATGCCGGCGACCTGCGGCGGACGCTGACGACGAGATTCGGTAGCGCTGAAGACAGGGGCGGCTCGAGCCGCCCTTTTTCTTGTGGTGAAGCCAGGACGGGCTCGCCGAGCCTGCGTCAGGCTTGCGTGCGACCGGTCAGCGCGCGCGCACGAGCGAATGCCGCGCCAAGGTCGAGGACCAGATTATCCGTGCCAAGCGTGGCATCGAAACCGGTGCGACGAAACAGCTTCCGCGGCTGCTCGGTGCAGCCGGCAAGTACAAGCTGGCCCCCGCTGCGGGATAACCGGCGATGCAGCGCACTCATCGCGTCCAGACCCGTGGTATCCAGATTGATCATCTGGTGCATGTCCAAGATCATCACCTTCGGTTGCTGGCGCGCCGGGTCCAGAAGTCCGTCCAGCTTCGACACGGCGCCGAAAAACAGCGAACCGAACACGCGATAGGCTTCGATGTCCGGACCGCTCTCCGTCATTTCTTCCATGTGTGTCTGGATCGGCTCGATGCGCGTCAGGTTCGAGATCCGGTAGATGAAGAACAGGCTCGCCAGCACTAGACCCACCTGCACCGCGACCGTCAGGTCGAAGATCACGGTCAGCAGAAACGTCGAGAGCATGATGACGCGGTAGGTCATGTTGAAGCGCTTGAGGCGCGCAAACTCGCGCCACTCGCCCATGTTCCACGCGACGTACAGCAGGATCGCGGCGAGCGCCGCGAGCGGAACGTTCTCGGCGAGCGGCGCCGCCACTAGCAGTACTGCCAACAGGGACAGCGAGTGCACGATGCCGGCAACCGGAGTCTGGGCGCCGCTGCGAATATTGGTGACGGTACGCGCGACCGTTCCGGTCGCCGGGATGCCGCCGAAGAACGGGGCGACGAAGTTCGCCGCGCCCTGCGCCATGAGCTCCTGGTTGGGATCGTGACGATCGTCGGTGATGCTGTCCGCGACGCGCGCGCACAGAAGAGACTCGATCGCGCCTAGCAACGCGATCGTGATGGTTGGCGCCACGAGCTGCTTGACGAGCGTCCAGCTGAACTCGGGCAGCGCAAAGGACGGCAGTCCATGAGGCAGGCCGCCGAACCGCGTACCGATGGTTTCGACCGGAGCGCCCGCGAGCACCACGACAAGCGTCGTCAGGCCGAGCGCAAGAATGGTTCCGGGGACGCGCGAGGCGGCGCGCGACCATCGCGACGCGCCCGGCTGCATGGGTTTGGGCCACAGCACGATCAGGGCGAGTGCGCCGACGCACAGCAGGATCGCGCGCCAATCCGCGGTGTGAAGCTGCGCGGACACCGCCTGCAGTTTCTGGAAGAAATCCGCAGGCATGGGTTCGCCCTGGAGCCCGAGCGCGTCCTTTACCTGCGAGAGCGCGATCAGCACCGCGATGCCATTGGTGAAGCCGATCACGATCGAGATCGGAATGAAGCGCACCAAGTTGCCGAGCCGTGCGGCGCCGATCGCGAAAAGCAGCACGCCGGCCATCGCCGTCGAGATCAGCAGATTGGCAACCCCGTATCGCTCGACGATGCCGTAGATGATGACGATGAATGCCCCCGCGGGCCCGCCGATCTGGACCCGCGACCCGCCGAGCGCGGAGATCAGGAAGCCAGCCACGATCGCCGTGTAGATGCCGGCCTCGGGGCCCACCCCGCTTGCGATCGCAAAGGCCATCGCTAGAGGCAGCGCCACGATTCCGACAGTGATACCTGCGGCCACGTCGCGGAAGAAAATTGCGCGCGTGTAGCCGTGCAGCGCGTCGAGCAGACGCGGACGAAACTGGATCATCGCTCGCTGACGGCGCAGGTCCTGTGGGGGCTCAAGCGAAAACGATGATGAGTGCCGCGATCAGCCCTGCTATCACGCCGCCGAGCACCACGGCGGAGTCGCGGCCCGTCCAGCCCCGCCGCCTCTCTGCGGTACGCTGCGCCGTCTCGATCGCAACCGTATCGACGAAATTCTCCACCGGGCCTTCCGCCAGGCCGGTCATCACCGCAAGACGCTGCGTGGCCTCAAGGGAGTCGAACGCGCGCGCCACGCCCTTCGCAGGCGAGGGCTCGCTGACCGGCTCCTGCTCATCCGAGCTGCGCGAGCGCTCGATGGTCTGGTTGAGCACCATCGACTGGGCGTCGCTGTCGAGATAGAAGCGCGTGGACCCCGGCGCGCGCTCGGTCGTCTGGCCCGCGGCGTCCTGGAGAATGCGCTCGCACTCGCGTAGGTCGCGCGCCACGTCGGCCGCGCTCTGGTAGCGCTCCTCGAGCGGCTTGGCGAGCATCTTGGCGACGACGAAATCAAGCATCTCGGGCACCGCAGGATTGGTCGCGCTCGGGGCCGGCGGCGTGAGATTGACGATCTGGTACATGAGCGCGTTGACGCTCTCCCCGCCAAAGGGGGGCTTACCGGTGAGCATCTCGTAGACGATGATGCCGAACGAGAACAGGTCCGAGCGGTGGTCGGCGCGCTTGCCCAGGACCTGCTCGGGCGACATGTAGCGTGGCGAGCCGAGCATCATCCCGGTCTGCGTATACACCTCGGAGGCGCGCATGCGCGCAATGCCGAAGTCGGTGATCTTCACCGGCCCGCTGCGAGGCACCATGATGTTGGCAGGCTTGATGTCGCGGTGCACGACGCCGCGCTCGTGGGCGTAGGCGAGCCCTTCGGCAACCTGCGCTGCGATCGATACCGCGCGCGGCACGCCCATGGGGGTGCCGCCATCGAAATACGCCCGCAGCTCGACGCCGTCGATGAATTCCATCGCCATGTACGCGAGATCGCCGGTTTTGCCAATGTCGTAGATGGTGACGATGTTGGGATGGTTGAGGCCTCCGGCTGCGCGGGCTTCCTGTCGGAAGCGCGCCTCGTACTGATCGACGCCGTCGCGATCGAGCGCCATGTTCACGGTCTTGATCGCGACCGTGCGGTCGAGCAGCGGGTCGACCGCTTTGTAGACCACTCCCATTGCGCCGCGCCCAAGCTCGGCGACGAGCTCGTAGCGGTCGATTTTCTTCTCTTCCGTCGTCATGCGCGCGCGGCGTATCCTCTACTTGCGCGCCTTCGCGGTGCGAAACACCGGGCCCCAGATCGGATGTCCGGCCTCGGCGGGCTCGAGCTGCATATCGGGGTCGACCTCGAGGGCCTTGCGGAACTCGTCACGGCATTGGCGCTCGCGTCCCGATACGCAATGAATGAACGCCATGTGCTTGTACGCCTTCACCTTATCGCTGCGGCTCCAAAGCCCGAGATCAATTGCACTCTGCAGGCTTTTGAGTGATTCGGGGTAGTTGCCGTCATCGTACTGTCGGATTCCCTTCGCGAGCGCTTCAGCGCCCTCGTTCTGGAACAGGTTCTGCAAGCGCGCCTGAAGATCGCGCATCGGCTCGGAGGCGCATGCCGAAAGCAAACCCAGCAGGCACGCTGTGGCGATCAGGCGAATCCACGGCATCTGCGTCCCCCCTTGAGTTGCGTGTGCCGGTCGGCAGCGAACCGCCGACCGTGCGACGGCCCTATTCTGACCTGCCCGCGCCGAGCCTGCACCGTCACTGGAAACGGTGCCGGATCAGCACGACTTCGCCCGCGCGAACCTCGATCTTGCCGACGTGACTTGGAAAAGTCGTGTTGCGGACCTCTATGGTATGCGGTCCCGGAGGCAGGTCGAGCGTGCGCAACGGAGGGCTTACGCCGCGGCTCCTGCCATCGACAAAAACTTCGCCCCACGGCGAAATCGCGAGCGTGACCGAGCCAGTGGTACCGGATGCTGCGGGCGGCTCAGCAGAAGCGGCTGACGGTTCGGAACGCGCCGGCGGCACCGAGGCGGCGGGCTTCGGCGTCTCGGTTCGCGCGGGTACCGCTGCGCGCGGTTCCACGCGCGTCGCGGCGCTGGCCGAGGGCGCGTCCTTTGTCGCGACTGGCGCAGACACTTTCTCCGGCGTCGAACCACCTTTAGGCGATGCTATGCCGGACGCCGGCGGAATGCGTGGCGACACTTTGACGCTGCCAAGGCCCGGCTCGAGCGGCTTCGCGTTCAGCGTTCCGCGCAAAGTGATGCCCCCGGTCACGAACAGCACGAAGGCAAGCGGCGCAGTGACGAGCGCCATGCGGTGCAATCCGAAGGGCCGCTGCTCGGTCAGCTCGCCCATCCAGGCGGGCCGTGTGCGCCGACGCTCGACCCCGCGCGTAGCCGTTTCGGCCAGGCGTCGCGCCGCGGGTCCGCTCGCGCCGACGGCGTAGACTTCATGCTCGCGCACGTGCTTGTCCGTGCGCGCGCCCTCGTAGCTGAAGAGGTTGGCGTAGTCGCGCGACAAGCAAGCCACGACCTCGTGGAACGAGCGCGACACCAGAAGCTGCCCCGGCTGCGCAAAACCCATGATGCGTTGCGCGACGTTGATGCCGTCGCCGATGATGTTGATCTGCGCGTTGATGTCGCGTACCAGCCGTACCGGGCCGAGGTTTACGCCGATTCGCACCTTGAGGCCGGTGGTCGGATCTGCGCGCACCGAGTCGCGTAGCGAGATGGCGACGAACAACGCATCCTCGGGGTCGCCGAGGAACGTGAGGGCGGCGCCATCCCCCGTATCCAGGACCACGCGATCGCGCGGCGCAACGTGCTCGAGCGCCGAGCGCAGCAGCCGATTGAACGCCTGCTTGATGTGCAGCTGCTCGGCGACCGGCTTTTTCGTGTATTCCACGATGTCGAGGAACACCACGCTGCACACCAGAGTGCGGCCTGTATTCTCGTTCATCGAGGCGATAGGGGTCGGGGCAAGGCTTCTTCGGTCAAGCTATTTTACGCGCATGCCCGGCTGCGCTCCGCCATCCGGGGCGATGAGGTATATGCCCGGACCCTCGCCTGAGGCGGCGAGGATCATGCCCTCGGAGACGCCGAAGCGCATCTTGCGCGGCGCGAGATTGGCAACCACGACGGTGAAGCGGCCTTTGAGGCTGTCTGGCGCATAAGCGGACTTGATGCCCGCAAATACAGTGCGCGTGCCGTCGCCGAGGTCGAGCGTCAGCTTGACGAGCTTGTCCGCCCCCTCCACTTGCTCGGCCTCGACGATGCGCGCTACGCGCAGGTCGACCTTCATGAAATCGTCGATCGTGATGCCGTCGCTCAAAGGCGCCTCCGTTCGTGCTTGCTGCGGCGGCTCGCCGGGCCTTTGCGTGGGCGCCCCCTGCCGCTGCAGACTGTCCTTGTTGGCCTCGACCAGTGCGGTGATCTGCTTCGGGTCAAGACGCGTCATCAGATGCTGGTAGGGTCGAACGGTATGCCCCTCGGGCAACAAACGCGAGGCATCCTGCCACGTCAGGGGTTCGATCGCCAGAAAGCGCTCGACGTCCTTTGCAAGGCCTGGCAGCGCCGGCTTGAGAAACAGCGTCAGCAGCCGGAAAAGCTCGATCGCCTCGCTGCACACCCGGTGCAGCGTCCGGCCGTCGCCGGCGTCGCGCGCCAACTCCCATGGCTTTGCTTGGTCGACGAACTGGTTCGCCCGATCGGTGAGGTGCATGATCTCGCGCAGCGCCTTGCCGAACTCGCGTGCCTCGTAGGCGGCGGCGATGGCCGGTGCCGAAGCGCGCAGATCGCGCAACAGGACACTGTCTCCCGCGTGCAGCCGGCCGTCGAAGCGCTTGCTGAGAAAGCCGACACAGCGACTGGCGATATTGACGTACTTTCCGACGAGGTCGCTGTTGACACGCGCCACGAAGTCGTCGAGATTGAGGTCGAGATCTTCCATGGTCGGGCCCAGCTTCGCCGCGTAGTAATACCTCAGCCAGTCGGGATTCAGACCGAGCTTCAGATAGCTCTCGGCGGTGATAAAGGTGCCGCGCGATTTCGACATCTTCTCGCCATTGACCGTCAGGAAGCCGTGCGCATAGACCTGCGATGGCGTGCGGTAGCCGGCAAATTCGAGCATCGCCGGCCAGAACAGCGCATGAAAGTACAGGATGTCCTTGCCGATGAAATGCACCATCTCCGTGCCCTCGGCGGCTGCGCGATCGCTGCGCGTGAAGGCGTCGAAATCGAGGCCGGCGCGATTCGCAAGGTGACGAAAGCTGCCGAGGTAGCCGATCGGCGCGTCAAGCCAGACGTAGAAGTACTTTCCCGGGGCGCCGGGTATCTCGAAGCCGAAGTAGGGCGCATCGCGGGAGATGTCCCAATCGCTCAAGCCGTCGTCCGCGCCGTGGCCGAACCACTCGCGCACTTTGTTGCGAGCCTCGTCCTGCAAGTGTCCGCCTTGCTGCGTCCAACGCTCGAGAAAGGCGCGGCAGCGAGCATCCGAAAGACGGAAGAAGTAGTGATCCGAGCTGCGCCGCTCGGGCTTGGCGCCCGAGACGGCGGAGTAGGGGTCCTTCAGCTCCGTTGGCGCGTAGGTCGAGCCGCACACCTCGCAGGAATCGCCGTACTGGTCCTTCGCGCCGCACTTGGGACAGGTGCCTTTGATGAAGCGGTCGGGCAGGAACATGCGCTTTGACGGGTCGTAGAACTGCTCCACCGGACGCACATCGATCAGCCCCGCCGACTGGAGCTTGGCGTAGATGTCCTCCGCGAGCCCGCGCGTCTCGGGTGAATGGGTGCTGTGGTAGTTGTCGAATGCGATGCGAAAGCCCGCGAAGTCGCGACGGTGTTCCTCGAGCACTCGTGCAATCAGCGCCTCCGGGGCAATGCCCTCCTTTTCGGCGCGCAGCATGATCGCGGTGCCGTGCGTGTCGTCGGCGCACACGTAGTGCACCTCGTGACCACACATCTTCTGGAACCGCACCCAGATGTCGGTCTGGATGTACTCGACCAAATGCCCGAGGTGGATGGCGCCGTTGGCGTAGGGCAGCGCGGAGGTAACGAGGATCCTGCGGCGAGGCATCGGAGGGCCGGAAACGCGGTGCGCAATTCTAGCAAAGCCCCTCTGCAAACCATGTCTGCAGCGCTTCGTATCCGGTAAACTGGGCGGCTTTTCATGAAAACGCGCGCGAGGCAGGCGCTATGCCCATCACCGAAGCCCAAGTTCAGTCCGCACTCAAGCAGCTTATCGACCCGAACACCGAAAAGGACTTCGTCACCACGCGCTCGATGAAGAACGTCAAGATCTCGGGCGACGCCGTGTCGCTCGACATCGAGCTGGGCTACCCGGGCAAGAGCCAGGTCGACCCGATCCGGCGCCAGGTCGCGCAGGCGCTCAAGCAGGCCGGTGCGTCGGCCGCCACGGTGAACGTCGTCTCGCGAGTCGTGCCGCATGCGGTGCAGCGCGGCGTGAAGCTGATTCCGGGAATCAAGAACATCATCGCCATTGCATCCGGCAAGGGCGGGGTGGGCAAGTCGACGACCGCCGTAAACCTTGCGCTGGCGCTGGCCGCAGAGGGCGCGGCGGTGGGCGTGCTGGACGCGGACATCTATGGTCCCTCGCAGCCGATGATGCTCGGCATCTCGGGTCGGCCGCAGTCGAAGGATGGCAAATCGCTCGAGCCGATGGAAGGCCACGGCTTGCAGGCGATCTCGATCGGCTTTCTGATCGACGTCGACACGCCGATGGTATGGCGCGGACCGATGGTAACGCAGGCGCTCGAACAGATGCTGCGTGACACGCGTTGGCGCGATCTCGATTATCTGGTGGTTGATCTGCCGCCGGGTACTGGCGACATTCAGCTGACGCTCGCACAGAAGGTGCCGGTCACGGGTGCGGTCATCGTGACCACGCCGCAGGACATCGCGCTCATCGACGCCCGCAAGGGCCTCAAGATGTTCGAGAAAGTCGGCATTCCGATTCTGGGCGTGGTCGAGAACATGTCTCTGCATATCTGCCCGAAATGCGGCCACGAGAGCCATATCTTCGGCTCGGGCGGCGCGGAGAAGATGTGCCGCGACTACGGAACCGAGCTGCTCGGCGCGCTGCCGCTGGACAGCGCGATCCGCGAGCAGGCCGACTCCGGCAAGCCGACGGTGGTCGCGGACCCGGACGGTCGGGTGGCCGAGATCTACCGGCGCATCGCGCGGCGCTGCGCCGTAAAGGTGGCCGAGTCGCAGAAGGACATGACCGCCAAGTTCCCCAACATCGTGGTGCAGAACACCTGAGCGGGCAATGGGGCGCCTAATCGGCCCCACGACCCATCTCCAACCTGTCGCCTGCCCCACTCGGGGCGGGCGTCCCGGAGTACGAACCGTCCCATGACCATCAAGTCGGACAAGTGGATTCGGCGCATGGCCGAGCAGCACCGAATGATCGAGCCGTTCGAGCCCGGCCAGGTCAAGCAGGTGGCCGGCAGGCGGGTGGTGTCCTTCGGCACCTCGAGCTATGGATACGACATCCGCTGCTCCATGGACTTCAAGATCTTCACCAACATCAACTCCACCATCGTCGACCCGAAGAGCTTCGACGAGAAGTCCTTCGTCGATTTCCGTGGCGAGGTCTGCATCATTCCGCCCAACTCCTTCGCTTTGGCGCGCACCGTGGAGTATTTCCGCATTCCGCGCAACGTGCTCACGATCTGCCTGGGCAAGTCGACCTACGCGCGCTGCGGAATCATTGTCAACGTGACGCCCCTGGAGCCGGAATGGGAGGGGCACGTGACGCTGGAGTTCTCGAACACGACGCCACTGCCGGCGAAGATCTACGCCAACGAAGGCGTGGCGCAGGTGATCTTCATCGAGTCCGACGAAGTGTGCGAAACGTCCTACCGGGATCGCGGCGGCAAGTACCAGGGGCAACAGGGCGTCACCCTGCCACGCATTTGAGCCGCGCCTGGCGGCTAAACCACAAGATATGGTTCGCGCCGCGCCGCGGGTCCCCGCATATCGTGGTTGGAGATGGCCGACGGCGGAGAAAAATAGCGCGTTGCAGCACTTGACATGGAGGGGGTCGACCCTATAATCGGCGCAAGTTTTTTCGCGACCACGTCGGCGACGGTAAGGAGGTCATCATGACAGGCAAGAAGAAATTCGGCAGCGCGATCAAAGCGAGCGTTTCCGACCTTCCCGAAACCTAGTGAGCCTGGGAGAGATTGATGGGCATTCGCCCCGCTAACGTTGCTCGAAACAGACAAGCCACACAACCGCAAGAACAGCTCTTCGACACGCATCCCGAAGTCAGCCTCGACTTCGAGACCGTCCGTCAGGCCGCACGCCAGAAGTACACGCGGCCGTTCCTGATCCTCGATACCCGTATCGTCCGAGAGAAAACGCGCCGTTTTTGCACGGCCATGCCGCGCGTGCGGCCGCACTACGCGGTCAAGGCGAACCCTGATCGGCGCGTGCTGAAAGTCCTCGCGCAGGAAGGCGCGGGCTTCGAGATCGCATCAGTCGCCGAGCTGGACGCGTTGCTCGCGCTTGGAGTGCCGGCCGCCGAAGTGTTCTACTCGAATCCGGTCAAGTCGCGCGACTCCATCGCTTATGCGGCAGCAAAGGGGGTCGAGTGGTACGTCATCGACAGCCTGGACGAGTTGCGTCGCGTGCATGAGGTCAAACCCGACGCCAAGCAGTACGTGCGCATTGCGGCGCCGAACATCGGCAGCGACTGGCCGCTCTCCGGAAAGTTCGGTGCCGGCGTTTCGGATACGCGCGAGATCGTGGCCGCGGCCGCCAAGCGCGGCGCAGATCTGGCGGGCGTGACATTCCATGTCGGGTCGCAGTGCCGCAATCCGGAGAACTGGCGCGTCGGCATCGAGAAGGCGCGCAATGTGTTCGACATCATGCTCAAGGCAGGCCTGAAGCCGCGCATGCTGGATATTGGCGGGGGCTTTCCGGTGCGTCACGTCAAGCCGATACCGTCGATCGAGGTGATCGGCGACGTGGTGAACGAAGGGCTGAGGGCCTTTCCCGATGAAGTGCGCATCGTCGCCGAGCCGGGGCGCTTTCTGGTTTCAGACGCGGGCTACTTCGTCTGCCAGGTGCTGTGCACGGCGACACGCGCCGGGAAGCGCTGGATGCACCTGGATGCAGGCATGTTCGGCGGCGTGATCGAGACCGCGGAGGGCCTCAAGTACAAGATCCGCACCGACCGCTCCGGCCCGGATGTTCCGTGGAACGTCGCCGGGCCGACTTGCGATTCGGTCGACGTCATTTTGCGCGAGGACCCCATGCCCTCGGACCTGCAGGAGGGCGATTTCATCTACATCAAGAACGCCGGTGCCTACACGACGGCGTACGCGAGCCGCTTCAACGGCTTCCCGTTGCCCGAAGTGAGGGTGTTCGAGTCGGCCGGGTAACCGGGGCGCCTATGCAGGAAAAGAAGGGCGGGCTTTCGGGCCCGCTTTCTTTTGGTTAGCGAGTCGGGGGCCCCGACTCCGGTTGGCGCTCGGGGCGGTTCGCCTGCGCGGGCGTTTCAGCGCACGGGATCGTAGGTCACGATGTCGTATCGGGTGCCGTCTTCGGCGGTACGCGCGTCACGCCGGGTCTCTTTCCACGCGCCACGGCTAAACTGCGGAAAGCGCGCGTCGCCCTCGAAATCCTTCCGAATCTCCGTGAGGACCAGGCGGTCCGCCACAGGCAGGGCCGCGCGGTAGAGCTCGCCGCCGCCGATCACAAAAGCGGTCGGGGCATCGGCGCACAATACGAGCGCCGCCTCGAGCGAGCCGGCGACCTTCGCGCCTGGGGCCTCGAAGAATGGGGTGCGCGAAACGACGATGTTTATCCTCTTGGGCAGCGGCTTGCCGAGCGATTCCCAAGTCCGACGGCCCATGATCACGGGGTGGCCGGTCGTCAGCGCCTTGAAGTGCCTGAGGTCCTCGGGCAGGTGCCAGGGCAGCTTCCCTTGATGGCCGATCACCCGGTTGGCCGCGACCGCAGCCACGATAACCATCTGAGGTTTTGCCGGCGCACGGGCCCGAGTGTCGTGATATCGTGACATTTGTCCTAGTCCTGACACATTGTTAATCGGATTATTAGACCATGGTCGCTCCCGCGCCCACGCCCGCGACCGCGCTGCCCTATCCGAGATCATTTCTCGGGATGCTGCTCGCGGGGTTTACGTTGGTTGCGCTGCCCCTCGCGATCGCGCTTGGCTACTCGGCTTGGAACACCGAGCGGCTCGCCGATCAGAGCGGCACCGCCGTGTTCAACGCCGCCCAAGCGGCGCGCGCCAGCCGCTCCATGGTGAACAGGATCGCGTCGATCGAGCGGCTTGCACAGCAGATCGCGCTGTTGAGCGACGCGGCGCTGCTCGAGGACTTCGGCCAGGTGCACCGCAGCTTTCTGCAGCTTGCCAGCGAGTTGTCCCTGCTGCCGCTGGATGAGCAGCAGCTGGCCGCGCTCAATCGCACTATCGAGCAGGAGTATGCGTTGTTCGATCTGGTCGCGAACCGCCCCCGCACCGCGATCGAAGTGGAGGCGGTCAAGACGTTGTCCGGCCAGCTCGCCGAGAGCGCGTACGAGGTGCTTGCGATCAGCTATCTGGTCGCCGACCGCGAAGTCGAGCTCCTGCGCGCGAACGCCGAAAGCGTACAGCGTCGACTGATCCTGCTGGTGCTGTTCAGCACCGCCCTTGTCCTGGCGCTTGCGCTCGCGATGACGCGCCTGATCGCGCGTCCGATTGCCGAGCTGGACGCATCGATCCGGCAGCTGGGAAGCGCCGACTTCTCGCGGCCGATCCGGGTACGCGGTCCCGGCGACCTGCAGTACCTTGGCGAGCGTCTCGATTGGCTGCGGCGACGGCTCACCGACGTCGAGGCCGGCAAGAACCGCTTCCTGCGCCATCTTTCGCACGAGCTCAAGACGCCGCTCACCGCATTGCGCGAAGGCGCCGAGCTGCTGCACGATCAGATCGCCGGGCCGCTTGCGCCGCGGCAGCTGCAGGTGGTTTCGATCATGCGCGATAACAGCCTCAAGCTGCAGCACCTGATCGAGGATCTGCTCGATTATCAGCGCGCGCTGCACGCGGCCGCATCGCTCTATCCGGCACCCGTGGCGCTCGAGAATCTGGTGCGGGAGACGGCGCGGGCGCACGCGCTGGCCGCGCACGCCAAGGGACAGCGCCTGGTGCTCGATCTCGAGTCAGTGACCATCGACGCGGATGCGCAGAAACTGCGTTCGATCATCGACAACCTTCTCGGCAATGCCGTCAAGTTCACACCGCCAGGGGGTACCATCTCCGTTCTGGCGCGCGGCGACGGCGCCGATGCGACCATCGAAGTCATCGATTCCGGGCCGGGCGTTCCCCCCGAGGAGCGCGACTCGATTTTCGACACGTTCTTTCGCGGCCGCGCCAAGCCGACCTCACGCATCGAAGGCAGCGGGCTGGGCCTTGCGATCGCGCGCGAGTTCGCGGAGGCGCACGGCGGGCGCATCGCGGTGGTGGATGGGGAAACTGGCGGGCACTTCCGCGTGACGCTGCCGCGGGCGCACGTGCCGGCGGAACAGGTCCCGGCATGAGAGCGCTCGTTCTGCTGCTGCTGGTCGTGGCGCTTGGCGGTTGCGCGGCGCTGCGGCCGGAAGCCGATCAGGCGATCACGGTGAGCGACATCGTCGCCGATGCCGTCGCCGCGACGCTGGCGGGTGGCGCAGCGCAGCGGCGCTCGCTCGCTTCGGCGCAGCAGGCCTTCGCCAGCGACCCGGGCGACGCGAGCCGCCTGCGTCTGGCGACACTGCTTGCGGCACTGCCCGCCCCGCACGGCGACGAGGCGCGCGCTCATACGCTGCTGACGCCGCTCGCGGAAGGCCAGCCGCAGTCCCCTTACGGACGGTTCGCCGCATTGCTCGCGGGACAACTTGCCACCCGGGCGCGCGTATCCAAGGAGGCGGAACGGGTGGTACGCACTGGGGAGCAGCGCGAGGAGGCCTTGCGCCAGCAGCACGAGGCGCTGCGTCAGCAACAGGACCTGCTGCGCCAGCAGCTGGAATCGCTTAAATCAATCGAGCGCAGCATCCTCGAGCGTGAGGAAACAATGCGCCGCAAACAGAGGTGAACACATGGTTCAGGAAGCCTGGAAAATTCTGCTGGTCGATGATGACAAGGATCTTCTGCAGTTGATCGCGATGCGGCTCACCGCCGCCGGATATCAGGTGACCGCGGTCGACTCGGGCGAGGCGGCGCTCGCGAGCATGGCGATCTCGCGTCCACACGCGGTGATCACCGACCTGCGCATGCACGGAATAGACGGCATGGCGCTGTTCGATGCCATTCATCGCGAGTCGCCCTCGCTTCCGGTGCTGATCCTTACGGCGCACGGCACCATCCCCGAAGCGGTCGCGGCGACGCGGCGTGGCGTGTTCAGCTTCCTCACCAAGCCGTTCGACAGCAAAGTGCTGCTCGATGCGGTCGCGGACGCGGTGCGTCTCTCCAGCGTGCCGATCGAGGAGGCCGAGAACTGGCGAGAAGGCCTCATCACGCGCTCCGCGACGATGGAGGACTTGCTGGCACAGGCGCAGCGCGTCGCAGCTTCCGATGCGAGCGTGTGTATCTTCGGCCCGAGCGGCACGGGCAAGGAGCTGCTCGCGCGCGCCATTCACCGCGCCAGCCGGCGCGCCTCCGGCCCGTTCGTCGCCGTCAACTGCAGTGCGATCCCGGAGGGGCTGCTCGAGTCCGAGCTCTTCGGCCATCGCAAAGGCTCGTTTACCGGCGCGATCCAGGATCGCCGGGGTCTGTTTCAGGCGGCAGAGGGCGGCACGCTGTTTCTCGACGAGGTGGGAGACATGCCGCTCGCGCTGCAGGTGAAGCTGTTGCGTGCGCTCGAAGATCGGGTGGTGCGGCCGGTAGGCTCGAACGAGGCGTTGGCGGCGGACGTGCGTATCCTGTCGGCCACGCATCGACGTCTCGAAGAGCGCATCGCGTCGGGCGAGTTCCGCGAGGATCTCTACTATCGGCTGAACGTGGTCAAGCTCGCGATCCCGTCGCTCGCCGAGCGGCGCGAGGACGTGCCGCTGCTCGCCAACCACTTCCTGACCCGGCTCGCGCAACGCTACGGCCGGCCGCGGCTGGGCTTTTCGCCGGAGGCGATGGAATTGCTCGTCTCGGCGGCCTGGCCGGGCAATGTGCGCCAACTGCTGAACGTGGTCGAGCAAGCGGTCGCGTTGACTTCGACCGAAATGATCCCGGCCTCGCTCGTGCGACAGGCGCTCGATGCCGGCGACTCGGAGCTCACGCCGCTGGACGAAGCGCGCCGCGCCTTCGAGCGCGACTACCTTGTGCGCATCCTGAAGATCACCAGCGGCAATGTCACCCAGGCGGCGCGCCTCGCCGGACGCAATCGCACGGAGTTCTACAGGCTGCTCGACCGGCACTCGCTCGAGCCGGCAATGTTCAAGGTCGCGCAGTCGATGTAGATACAGCGCCAACGGCCGTGACCCGACGCCGACGCGCGGTGCCGCATCAGACGCCGGCAGGCGGCGCACGCCCGAAGGCCCAGCGGCGCAGCAGCGCGATCGCTGCGGTGCACGCCAGTGCGAGCACGCCGAGCACGTAGAAGCCGTACACGATTCCGGCGCGGTCGGTGATGTGGCCCATCAGCAGCGGTGTGCTGAAATGCGACAGGCCCCAGCCCAGGCCCCCAAGCGCGAGCGCCGCGCCGCGCTCGCTGGCGCGGCTCGACTCCGAAAGCGTGATCTGGAAGTAGAGCGTCATGGCGCCCGAGCCGAATCCCACCGTGAGCATCAGCAGAGCGATCGGGCCGGCGTGATTGATCGCGGGCAGCAACCCGACCGAGACGGCGACGGCGATGCCAGACCACACTGGCCACAATGTTGCCGGCCCGGTGCGCGCAAAGCGTGCCACCAGCAATCCGGCGCCGATCGACCCCACTGCGCGCAGCGCTAGGAGCACCCCCGAGGTCTCGGCCGCGAAACCATAGTGCTCGAGCAGCAGCGGATAGAACGACATCGACAGCGAGAACGGCAGCGCCGAGAGGTAGGCGCACAGGATCGAGTAGTAAATGATGCGCCGGGCGAGCAGCGGCCGATAGGCGGCGAGAACACTCCAGCCTTCTTCTGCTTTTCCGACCGCGACTCGCGGCGTCTTCGCACCGGCGGCGAGCGCGGCAAGCCCCATCGCGGCAAGGACCAGAAAGGTGGCGGCAAAGCCTGCTGCAACAAGAATGAAGCCGCAGGTGCCGGTGCCGACGATCTGGCCGAAGTTGGTGTTCGCGTTGAGGCGCCCGAGTTGGATGCCGCGCGCACCGGGCAGTTCGCTCGCGATCGACCAGGTGGCGGGCCAGAATGCCGCGCGCGAGAGCACCATCAGCAGCTGGCCCGCAAACAGCATCCAGAACCCTTCGGCGAGCGCAAAGGCAATGCCGGCCGCGATCATGATGCCGCACGAGCCGAGCATAATGCGCCGACCGCCGAGACGGTCGGTGTAGGCCCCGCCCAAGAGATTCAGCACGATCTGCGCAAGCACAGGGGCCGAGAACAAGGCGCCGATCTGCGATCCTGAGAGGCCCTGCGAGAGGGCGTACAGCGGCACCACCACATAGGTCATGCCGAGCCCGTAATTCCAGGCGAGGGAGGCGAGGTAGAAGGGGAGATGGGGCAATCACGGGCTCCGCCGGCAGATTATGCGTGGCGCAGCCGACGATACCGGGAACGGTTTCGCTCGCCGGTGTTCATAACCCAGGGCGGGTCCAGAAAGGAGGTCTTATGGCTCGAAACATGGCGAAGGCGCTGCTGGCGTTGGGCGCGCTACTGGTGCTCGGCAACGGGCTTGCATCGGAGACGTTGATCGCCTACTGGAAGGGCGAATGGCCGCGCACCGATTTCAGCAAGCGAACCGTCAAGCTCGAGGAGATCGAGTCCGGAGGGCCCCCCAAGGACGGTATCCCGCCGATCGATCGGCCGCGCTTTGACTCGTTGTCGATTGCGGGCAAGTCGCTCGACCCGCGCGAGCCGGTGATCGCGGTCGAGATCGACGGCCGCGCGCGCGCCTATCCGCTATCGATCCTCATCTGGCACGAGATCGCGAACGACCGGCTCGGCGAGACACCCATCGCCGTCACCTTCTGCCCGCTTTGCAACGCGTCGATCGTGTTCGATCGGCGCGTCGGCGGCAAGGAACTCGACTTCGGCACGACCGGCAAGCTGCGCCTCTCGGACCTGGTGATGTACGATCGCCAGACCCAGTCCTGGTGGCAGCAGTTCACCGGCACCGGGATCGTCGGCCAGCACGCCGGCACGAGGCTTCGCACGATACCGTCGCAGATCGTCGCGTTCGAGGATTTCAGCGCCGCGTACCCGCAGGGGCAGGTGCTCTCGCGCGCCACTGGGCATTCAAGGCCCTATGGCAACAATCCCTACCGCGGCTACGATCGCATCGACCAGTCGCCGTTCCTGCTGACCCAGGCGCCGGATGCGAGGCTGCCTCCCATGGAGCGGGTGATCAACGTCAGCGCCAATGGGGTCCACCGCATCTATCCCTTTGGTGCCTTCGAGCGCGAGCCGGTGATCAATGACAGCGTCGCTGGCGATCCGGTGGTGATCCTGTCGAAAGAGGGAACACTCTCGGTGCTCGACACGTCCGAGATTTCCCAGGCGCGGCGCATTCCGTCGGCCACTGCATTCTCCCGCCGGCTGGACGGCCGCACGCTGGAATTCGTGGCACGTGGCGGTAAGGTCTTCGACCGGCAGACCGACTCGGAATGGAGCGTACTCGGTCACGCGGTGGCCGGGCCGCTCGCCGGGCGCAGGCTGGCGCCCTTAGATAGCGGGGTGCACTTCGCGTTCGCCTGGCTTGCCTTCAACCCGAAGACGGAGATCTACGGCAAATGAAACGGTACCTTGCGTTCTTCGCGGCGTTGTGGACCCTCGGCATCGCGCCGGAGGCGCGTGCAGGCGCTTGCACGGCCAGTTCCGCAGAGCGCACGGTAGCATTGGTCGAGCTCTATACCTCCGAGGGCTGCGACAGCTGCCCGCCGGCCGATCGCTGGCTGTCTTCGCTCGGCGCGCGTGGCTATGGCCCGGACCGGGTGGTGCCGATCGCGCTGCACGTCGACTACTGGGATTACATCGGCTGGAAGGACCCCTACGCCAAGCGCGAGTTCTCCACCCGCCAGCGCAATCTGGCCAAGCTGCAGCGCCTGACCTTCGTCTATACGCCGCAGGTGCTGCTTCAAGGGCAGGATTTCCGGCGCTGGGGCAGCGTGGCATTCGACGATGCGGTGTCCAAGATCAACGCCAGGCCGGCGCGGGCGACCATCGCACTGGCGCTTTCGGGGCCGGACCAGGACGCAATGGAGGTCGAGGTCGACGCCCGCTTGCACGAGGCCTCCGGACAGGAAGGTGCGGCGCTCTATCTGGCGGCCTACGAGAACAAGCTCGTCTCGCGGGTCACCGCCGGGGAGAATCATGGCAAGACCCTGGCGCACGATTACGTGGTGCTGGAGTGGGTCGGACCGATCGTCTTCGACCGCGGCGGGCGCATCTCCGAAAAGCGCCGCCTGCCACTCCTGCCGAAGGCGGTTCCCGCGAACTCCGGAGTGGTCGCTTTCGTCCAGAACCGCGCCAGCGGGGAGGTCCTGCAAGCGCTGATGCGCCCGGCCTGCCCCGTTTAGGGGTCCGGTCGGGGCCAGAGATCCGGTTTTTCGACCGGGGCCATCCTCGGTTATAGTCGCCCGGTCCCGCCCCGAACAGGGTGGGCTTCCGGGGAGAAGAGTCGATGCTTGCCACGCAGATCCGTCAGAAGGACGGGATCTTCTACTTTGTCAGCTACCGCGCACAGGATCTGCTTGCAAAGGTGCGGTTCGTCAGCCGCTTTTACGGCGAGGGCGAGGAGATCGCCCCCACACGCATTGCCCAGGACGACGACGTCGCGCAGTTCATCTCCAAGATCGAGCGCACGGACCACGCGTTCCAGCGCGCCCTGTCGCGCGCCAAGGTCAAGCAGCTTAAGAATTTCTATGAGACGGCGGTCACGCAACCGCCGATTCCGGGCACGGTGCTGCTGTTCACCGCGGAGCGGCTTAATTTCCGGGCAAGCGGTGACGGCGTGGGACATCTCTCGGATCCGTCCTCCAAGTTCCTGATCGTCGACGGCCAGCACCGGCTGGCCGCGCTGCATTTCTATCTACAGGAGCGCCCGCAGGATGCCGCCACGATCAGCGTGCCGTGCATCATCTTCGACGGGCGCAGCGAGGATTTTGCGACTGAGATGTTCGTCATCATCAACTCGACGCCGACGCGCATCAACAAGAGCCACCTCGTGGATCTGTACGAGCACGTTTCCTGGGCGGCGCCGGACCGCAAGTTCGCCGCGCGGTTGGTCGAGAAGCTCTACCGCGAGGCTGACAGCCCGCTGCGGTATCGCATCAACCGACTCGGCGGGCGCAGCCAGCGCGACAAGTGGATCCTGCAGGCGGAGCTGTTCAACGAGCTGCACCGTTGGGTGCGCGCCCGCTGGAGAAGCATCCAGGTCTCGGGCGGCAGCGCCAAGCAGGTCGATCGTTACTACGCCATGGTGCGCGACTTCCTCAAGGCAGCGCGCAGCGCCTTCAGCGATGCCTGGGGCAAAGACGGCTCGATGGTGACGCGTCCGGTGACGATCAAGGCGATGATCCGCGTGTGCGCCGACCTTGCGCGCGAGGACGGCGAGCCCGACGAAGGGCGCCTGCAGCGCTGGGAGGCTCGGCTTGCGCCATGGGCCGAGCGCGTGCGCGAGTTCCGCGACGAGGGTTTCTACGAGCGCTTCCCGGCCAAGGGCGAGGTCGAGCGGGTGGCGCGCGTCCACCGCGAGCTGGCGCGCAGCGCCAAGATCGAGCTCGCGCGCACCAAGGAGTGAGCGCCGCGACCTAGTTGGCGAGCCGGTCGATCTCGGCCGCCGGGTAGCCGAGCTCGGCGAGAATGGCGCGGGTGTGCGCGCCGACGGCCGGAATCGGGTCCATTCTCGGCTCCATACCGTCGATGTTGAACGGCGGCGCCAGCGCGTCGAGCTCGCCCGCAGGAGAGCCGATCTTGCGCCAGCGCTTGCGCGCCGCGAGTTGCGGGTGCGTCCAGAATTCCTGCATCGAGTTCAGGCGCGCGTTGGCAATGTCGGCCGCTTCAAGACGCTCGACGACTTGCGCGGCTGATAGCCTCGCGAACACCTGTTCGATGCACCCGTGCATTGCATCGCGATGCTGGGCGCGCGCCGGCCCAGTGGCGAAGCGCGGATCGCGCGCGAGTTCGGGTTGGCGGAGCACGGCTTCGCAGAAGCGCACGAACTCCCGCTCGTTCTGGATGCTCAGGAACACTGTGCCGCCGTCGCCGGCTCGAAACGGTCCGTAGGGGACGATGGTCGCGTGGTAGGCGCCCGAGCGCGCCGGGGGGGTTCCGCCATAGGCGCTGTAGTAGGCGGGAAAGCCCATCCATTCACCGAGCGATTCGAACATCGTGATGTCGAGCGTCGCTCCCACCCCTTCTCGCTCTCGCCGCAGCAGCGCCGCAAGAATCGAGGAGTACGCATACATGCCCGCAGCGATATCGGCCACCGGGATGCCGGCCTTGGCGGGCGCCTCGGGGGACCCGGTCACGGACAGCAGCGCCGCTTCGCATTGCACGAGCAGGTCATAAGCCTTTTTCTGGGCATACGGCCCGGCGGGACCATAGCCCGAAATGCCGCACCAGATGAGGCGTGGGTGCTTTCGCCGCAACTCGATTGCGCCCAGGCCGAGGCGCTCCGCCGCGCCTGGCGCGAGATTCTGCACGAACACGTCAGCGCGCTCGAGCAAGCGCGCGAGCACGTCCTTTGCTTCCGTACGTTTCACATCGAGCGCAAGGCTTTCCTTGGAGCGGTTGGTCCAGACGAAGTGCGAGGACAATCCCTTGACGGTCTGGTCGTAACTCCGCGCCGCGTCGCCCGTGCCCGGACGCTCGATCTTGATTACGCGCGCGCCCAGTTCGGCGAGCTGGCGCGTGCAGAACGGGCCGGCGATCACCTGCTCGAGCGCGACCACCGTGATGCCGTCGAGCGGCCGCTTCATGCGAACGAAACCTCGAGGCCGTCCAGCGGCAGGCCGCGGAACGAAGTGCTCCAGTGCTCGCCGGGCGCCACGGGGTGGGCGTCGGTCAGCGTGCCGGTCGAGATGAGCTCACCCGCGGCGAGCGCAGGCGCGTCGGGCTGTTTCGCGAGCACCTCGACGAGGAAGGCGAGCGCGTTGAGCGGGCCGTCCAGCACGTTCGCGCCGACGCCGCGGTCGATCTCGAGGCCCGCTTTGCACAGCGAGACTTCGAGCGCCTGTAGTTTGGCGGCAAGCCCCGGAAGCTCGGTCACCGGGCGCGGCGTACCGACGACGAGCCGGCCGTGCAGGCCATTGTCAGCGGTGCAGTCGGAGATCTTGAGCTTCCAGGCCGGGTGGTGGCATTGGACGATCTCGATCGAATGAGCGACCCATTCGATCGCGGCAAGAAGTTGATCAGGATCTTTCGTGCGTGGCGGCGAAGCCTTGAGGCGAAAGCAAATCTCGGGTTCGATGCGGGGCTGCGCCAACCCCGCAAGCGGCAGCGTGATCGGCCGCCCCTCGGCAAAGCGCACCGTACGGTCGTACACGAAGCCCCACATCGGCTCGAACACGCCGTAGCGCGGCCAGAGGGTGCGGTTGGTGAAGCCGATCTTGCGTCCGACCGGGCTCCAGCCGAGCGTCACGCGGTGCGCGTGCAGCTGCCGGGCGGCACGGTAGCCGTCGTCCGGGGTCAGGTCGGGGTAGCGCTCGCTGAAGGCGGGCACCTCGCGCGGCACCTCGTGCAGCGCGACGAGTTCTCGGGCGAGCGAAGCAGCGGCGTCCGGAGTCATGCTCTCGTCGGTCTGGGGTCGGTCGATTCTAACCTGTCGGCCCGCCGCGCCTGCAGTCGCCGCGCGCCGTTTCACGTGCGAGAATGCGCCCATGCCGTCAATCGCGATGAATCATTTCACCATCCTTACCGACGACCTGGATGCGACGGTGGCGTTCTACGGCGAGTATCTGCGGCTCAAGCCCGGTGCGCGCCCGCCGTTCAAGTTTCCCGGCGCGTGGCTCTACGCCGACGGCGGCCAAGAGGCGATCGTGCACGTCATTGCCGGGCGCGAACGCAAGGAGCTGGTGCGAGGCGTGATCGACCACGTAGCGTTCACCAGCGAGGGGCTCGCCGATACCGTGAGCAGGCTCAAGGCGCGCGGCGTGCCTTACGAGCTGCGTCGGCTGCCGGATTATGGTACCTGGCAGCTTTTCTTTCACGATCCGAACGGCGCCAAGGTCGAGATCGACTACGATCCGGGCGAGCCGGCGCCGGGCTGAGGGCGGTGGAGCTGCTGCAGCGCATCGTCGGCGTCGTCCTCGGCATCCTGCTGTTCGTCGCCGCGTTCGTCTTCGCGTCGTTCCTGCTCGCCGCGGTGGTCGCGTTCGCGCTGGTGATCTGGGGCTGGCTGTGGTGGCGCACGCGCAAACTGCGACGGGATCTGGAGCGCGAAGGCAACGTGGTGATCGACGGCGAGTACCGCATCGAACGCGAGATCCGGGGCGAGCAGCTCGACGAGCGGTCGCCGCGCTCCGACCCGGACCGCGGCGGCTAAGTGCTACGCCGAGCGCGTAGACCCAGCTTCGCTTAGGCGGCGCCGCGCCACGAACTGCACCGCGACCACCACGGCGAGCAGGCTGAGACCCGCGCCATCAGTGAACAGTCCCGGCTTGATCAAGAACATCGCCGAAGCGAACAGCATCACGCGCTGCCACATCGGCAAGAACGCAAGCAGCCATCCGTGCAAGCTCGAGGCGAGGCAGACGACGCCGACGATGGCGGTCGCCACGGCGAGCACCACCAGATGCCATTGCGCACCCCAATCCTGCACCACGAGCAGCAGCATCGGCTCGTAGACGAACATGAACGGCACGATGTAAGCGGGCGCCGCGGCGCGCATGGCGGCGAAGCCCGAAGCCCACATGTTTGCCTTGGCGAGCCCTGCCGCTGCGAACACAGCGAGCGCCACCGGCGGCGTAATCGCCGATAGGATGGCGAAGTAGAAGGCGAACATGTGCGCCGCCGGCGTCATGGAGGCCTTGCACTCCTGGGTGACTGGCTCGGGACAGCCCGACACGGCAAGCTTGATCACCGCGGGCACCAGCAGCGCCACCATCATGATGTAGGCGGGCGTGGTCGGCATGCCCATGCCGAGAATGATGCCCGCCATGGCGGTGAGAATCAGCGCAAGGATGAGTTGATCCTGCGCCAGCGCCACCACCATTTGTGTGAAGACGATGCCGAGGCCGGTGATGGTGACGCACGCAATGACGATGCCAGCGCAGGCACAGGCCATGGCCACGGCCAAGGCGTTGCGCGCCCCCTCGTCGAGCGCCTCGATCACGGTCTTCCAGTGGATGCCGGTACGCGTTGACGCCCGCATCAGGGCGATCGGCAGGCAGGAAATCGCCGCGACGAGCGCGCACAGGGGCGCCGAGTAGCCAAGCAGCAAACCAAACAGGATGATGAGGATCGGGATGAACAGATGGCCGCGTTGCAGCATGACGTAGCCGAAGAGCGGCAATTCGGATCGCGGCACGCCTGCAAGCTTGTAGCGCTTGGCCTCGAAATGCACCGCGAAGAACACCGCGACGTAGTAAAGCAGCGCTGGCACCAGCGCCCACAACGCCACCCGCGCATAGGGCACCGCAAGGAACTCGGCCATGACGAAGGCGGCGGCGCCCATGATCGGCGGCATGATCTGACCGCCGGTGGAGGCTACCGACTCTACGGCCGCCGCAAAGGGTGGCCGGAAGCCCGTGCGTTTCATGAGCGGAATGGTGATCGGGCCGTCCACCATGACGTTCGCGACCGCGCTGCCAGAGACGGTGCCGAAGAGGCTCGAGCTCACCACCGCGACCTTGCCAGGGCCACCGGCGTAGCGCCCGGTGATCGACATGGCGAAATCCATGAACAGCTGACCCGTGCCGCTCTTTTCCATGAACGCGCCGAACAGCACGAACAGCATCACGTACGACGCCGAAACCCCCAAGGTCTGCCCGAAGATGCCTTCGGTGGAGAGGTAGACCTGTTCCATCAATACTGGCAGTTTGACCTGCGTGTTCAGGGCATAGGCGAGAAAACAGATCGCCGTGATCGGCAACGCCCAGCCAATGACGCGGCGCGTCGCCTCGAGCACGACGATCACGGAAACCACCGCGTAGAACTTGTCCCACGCGGTGAGCTCGTCGATGTAGATGATGCGGTTGGTGTAGTACTGGTAGTTGAGGAAGATGTGCAGCACCACGCCCCAGCCGCCGATCAGTAGCAGCAGATCAAGCGCGCGCCAGCCGAGCGCACCGTCCTTGCGGAACGGAAACAGGATGAACACCAGGGTGAGCGCGAACAGCAGGTGCGTGCCACGGAAGATCAGCGCCTCGGGCGGCCCGAAGCCGGCGACGTACATGTGGTAGAGCGACATCGCCACGGCGATGGCGAGCGCGATCCAGCGTAGCGCCGCCGCCGCCGGTGTGGTGGCTGCCTTTTCCTCGGCCATGCGTTTCCCCGATGTGAAACGGGGCGGCTGTGCCGCCCCGTCCGCATTACGCTCGGGAGGGCGTTACATTGCCCCGACTTCCTTGTAGAACTTGACCGCGCCCTTGTGGAACGGCACGCCGATGTCGAGCGCCATATCCTTGGGCGTCGAGCCGGCGATGGCCTTCACCACGGCGGCCATGTCGTCCACGCCGGCAGCCATGGCTTTGACCATGCCGTACACCGTGGCCTCGGGTAGGTCGCAGGCGACCACGACGTGCGTGGAGTAGCCGATCACCGGCACGTCCTTGTCCTGCTTCGGATAGGTCCCCGCCTTGATGATCAATTTGTTGTGGCCCGGGTTGGCCTGCTTCACCGCGTTGAAGGTCTTGTCGTCCACTGGCACCAGCTTCACGTCGCGCGCGCTGGCGAGATCCATCACCGCCGAGGCGGGCGCCGTGGTGCCGAGCGTGAACACTTGGGCGTGGCCGTCCTTCATCATCGCCACCGCGTCGTTGTAGCCGGCCTGGAAGTTGGCCTTGGCGAGCGATTGGTAGCTCATGCCGTTGATCTTCAGCACCTGCTCGGTAAGCAGTTCGCCCGTGTTGCCTTTCGGCTGCGTCACCAGCGTCTTGCCCTTTAGGTCGGCCAGGCTGTTGACTTTGGCGTCGGCCAGCGCAACCACCTGAAAGTACTGCGGATAGAGGTTTGCCAGCTGGCAGACGTTGGTGACCTTCTTCGGATACGGCGCTTCGCCCTGCACGCCGAGCACGGCCGTGTTCGAGTTGGACAAGCCGATGTGCGCCTTGCCTTCGTCCACGCCGCGCACATTGGCGATGCCTGCGCCGGGGGTCTGCGTGATCTCGAGGCCCTTGATGTTCTTCTCCCACATGCCTTTCAGCGCTCCGCCAAGCGGGATCCAGGAGCCGCCCTGCGGGCCGGTCATGAAGGTCACCTGCTGGGCGGCGGCCGGTGCACTGAGCATCGCGGCGACCGCGACGGCGATTGAGGTTTTGGCAACGAGTTTTGCGTGCTTCATCTTTTCCTCCTACGGTTTGGATAGGCCGGCGGACCTTGGATTATTATTGTTGCGCCGTCGGCAACGATCATAGCGCGGCACGGCGGCGCCCGCCAGCCGATCCGCGAATCGCCTAGCGGTTCAGCCGCCAGTCGTAGGCTAAGAAATCGAGCCGTACCGGGGCGTCGTCGGCCTCGATCGCCAGGCGTACGCGCTCGTCGTACAGGTAACTGGCGATATAGCGCGCCAGGGCCTGCTCGTCGCGGCCGAAGTCGGCGCCGTACCATTTGAAGATCTCGGAGACCGATAGCGTGCGGCTTGCAGGGTCGAAGCGGGTCGAACCGTTGATGAATACCGCGGCCGAGGTCTCCAGCTGGTGGTCCAGGCTTGCTGCGTCGTAGGCCTCCACCGGCGGACAGGTCTTGCTCGCGCAGACCAGCGCGAAGTGGATGCGGGGGTCGGGGTTGCGCACCACCCAGCCCAGGCGCGGGTCACCGCCCCCGAAGGGGCGCTTGAGGCTCCAGAGCGGCACCCGGTTGCCGCGCAAAATGCCGTGCTCGATGTCGTCCGCGGTAAGCGCCTGCCCGCCGACGCGGTAGGCGATGCGATCGAAGAAGCGCGGCACCTCCCGCACCGAGGAGCGGATACCGAGGTGAATTACCCCGTGGATCACGATCGCGTTGTACACGTTGACCCAGAAAGCGATGCGATCGTCGTCGCCCGCGAGCGCCGAGACATCGTAATCGGCGAGCGCATCGGCCGCTTCGCGGAACGTGCGGTAATACTCCGAGCCGCGGATCAGCTCGTAGTACACGCGCTGCGCGTGGCCGTCGTAGAACTGGCCGCGCAGCACGTTCATGGTGCGCATCAGATGCGCCGCCGGCTGCGCCGGGCGGGGGCGCACTTTGCCCGTACGCGGGGCGTTGAGCAGCTCGCGCCGCCACAGCAGCGCGATGCGTCGCATCCAGGGCAGGGGCTCGGTCTCCGGCATTTCACGGCGCGCGTCCAGATACTTGAGCAGCACCGAGACATAGCCGATGTGCGAGTAGGCTTGTGGAAAGTTGCCGGTGATCTCGCGATAGCGAGGATCGTACTGCTCGCCGAACAGCCCGAGCGGACTCGCGTAGCGCGAGATGGCACGCAGCCAGTCGTCAACCTCGTCCAGTCGCCCCTGCAGCAGCAGGCACTCGAGATACCAGAAGAAGCAGATGAGGAAACCGGCTTCCTGTCCCTGCAGCCCGTCGGGCGCGACGTAGCGCATCAATACGCCCCTGTCGAGCAGGTCCTGCTCAATCGCGCGGATCGTTCCGGTGACACGTCGATCATCGGCCGGCAGAAAGCCGCTGAGCGGAATCAGCAACAGCGCTGCGTCGACCTGGTCGGTGTCGTAATGCTGCGTGAAGGTGTTGCGATCGGCGTCGTAGCCGCGCTCGAGGATGTCGGTGCGAATCGCGTCGCGCTCGACGCGCCAGCGTTCGAGGTCGGCCTCGAATCCGTAGTGCTCGGCGATCTTGATGCCGCGGTCGATCGCCACCCAGCACATGAGCTTGGAGTGCGTGTAGTGCTGCTCGCCGATGCGCGCCTCCCAGATGCCGTCGTCTCGCCCGCGCCAGATGCGCGCGGCCTGCTCGACCAGGGGTCGGAATGCTTCCCAGTTCTCGGTGTTGATCTTTCCGGTGTAGTGCGACACGACGAACAGGGTCTCGAGCAGCTCACCGTAGATGTCATGCTGGCGCTGGTTGACGACGAACTGGCCGACCCGCACCGGCGCCGAGCCCTTGTAGCCCGAGAGATGCTCGAGCGATGTTTCGTCCCCCGGCGGCGCCGGCTCGCGCAGCCGGTACACGATGGCGAGCTCACCCCCCGGGTTCGCCGCGCAGATCCAGCGCAGCCAACCGAGATAGCTTTCCGCCTCGTCGTGGTGACCGAGCCGGAACAGCGCCGCGACCGTCATGCTCGCGTCGCGAATCCAGCTGAAGCGGTAGTCCCAGTTGCGCTCGCCGTGCACGATCGCCGGCAGCGAAGTGGTGGCCGCCGCCGCGATGGCGCCGGTCGAGCGCACTTGCAGAAGCTTGAGCACCAGCGCCGAGCGGTCGAGCAGCCGCTCCCAGAAGCCCGAGGTCGGGTAGCGGCCGGTGCGGCTCGAGCGCACCCATGCGCGCCAGTACTCGCAGGTCGACGTCATCGCGCGCTCGAGCGCAGCCTCCTCGGGGAGCGCCCCGCCCGACTCGCCCTCGACGAGCGCGAGCCACAGCGTCTCGCCCTCAGCGAGCGATAAGCGCGCGCGCTCGTCGCGCCACTCGAGGGGCCGCGAGGCGAGCAGCGAGAGCGCTGCGCCGTCGGCGCGCAGCGTCACCGCCCGCTCCGAAACGCGCGACCACGACGGGCGCGCCCGCGCGTAGTCGAAGCGCGCGCTGCACTCGAGCTCGAGTTCGACCGTTCCGGAGACCGCGCGAGCGCGGCGCAGCAGCCTGCCGGGCGTTCCGCCCTCCGGCATGAGGTCGACCAGTTCGAGTTCGCCGCCCGGCGTGCGAAAGCGCGTCTCGAGCACGTTGGTGCGATCGAGGTAGTGCTGCGCCGAGTCGAAGTCCCCGAGCGGCCGCACCGCGAAGCACCCGCCGTGCCGATGGTCGAGCAGCGCGGCGAACACCGAAGGCGAGTCGAGGTACGGCAGGCACATCCAGTCGATCGCGCCGTCACGCCCGACGAGCGCCACCGTGGCGCCGTCGCCGATCAGGCCGTAGTCGCTGATGCGCTTGTACCCCATGCGGCGCGCGCCCGCGACAGACCTAGTCGTCCGACGGCTTCGGGTCGTGCCAGCCGTCGTGCGTGGCGATCAGCGCTTCGGCGCTTGCCGGCCCCCAGGTGTCGGGCGCGTAGTACTCCAGCTCGGGCGGATCCTCGATGATCGGATCGACCACGCGCCAGGCCGCCTCGACTTCGTCCTGGCGCGCGAACAGCAGATGATCGCCCGACATCGCCGCGCCGAGCAGCAGCTCGTAAGGCTCGACCTGGCGCGCCGGATCGCGACGCGCGTAAAGCTCGACATTCTCGGTTGCGCCGCGTTGCCCCGAGGCCATCACCGTTGCTTGAAGCGCAATCTCGATGTTCGGGCTCATGCGAAAGCGCAGGTGGTTCGGCGCGCCTGTCTCGAAGCGACGCCCCGAGAACGTATTCTGCGGCGGGCGCTTGAGCGTCACCAGCACCTCGTGGGCGGTGATTGGCAGGCGCTTGCCGGTGCGTACGTAAAACGGCACGTCCTGCCAGCGCCACGAATCGAGCCGGAGCCGAATCGCGGCGTAGGTCTCGACCTGCGAGTCGGGCGCCACCCCTTCCTCGTCGCGGTAGCCGCGATATTGTCCGCGAACCAGGTCGCCCTTTGACGGCGGCCGGATCGACTTCAGCACGCGCGTTTTCTCGTCCCGAAACGCCTCGGTGTCCGGGCCGACCGGCGGTTCCATCGCGAGCAGCGAAACCACCTGCATCAGGTGGTTCTGCACCACGTCGCGGATCGCCCCGGCTTCCTCGTAGAACTTGCCCCGGCCGGCAACGCCGAAGTTCTCCGCGATCGTCACCTCGACGCGTTCGATGTAATTGCGGTTCCAGATCGGCTCGAGGAACGCGTTGCCAAAGCGAAAGAACAGAATGTTCTGAACCGTTTCCTTGCCGAGGTAGTGATCGATGCGGTAGATCGACTCTTCCTCGAAGGCGCGGTGCAGGATGCGATTGAGCTCGTGCGCCGATTCGAGGCTGCGGCCAAAGGGCTTTTCCAGCACCACGCCGGCGCCTTCAGCGCAGCCCGAGCGCGCCAGTCCCTTGATCACGACGGGGAACAGGCTCGGGGGGATCGCCAGATAGTGCACCGGGCGCTCCGCGCCGCCGAGCGTCTTGCGGATCTGCTGGTAGACGCGCGGATCCTTGTAGTCGCCGGGAACGAAGCACAACAACCGGGCGAGGCGTTCAAAGGCGGCGCGGTCGAGGCCCGAGCTGTTGCGCTGGATGCTTTCTTTCGCGCGCGCCACCAGCCGCTCGATGCTCCAGCCCTCGCGGGCGACCCCGATGACGGGAGCCTGCAACCGTTCGGCCTTCGCCATCGCGTGCAGCGCCGGGAAGATCTTCTTGTAGGCGAGATCTCCGGTGACCCCGAACAGTACCAGCGCGTCGGCCTCTTCCATCGAATCGTTCCTCGCAGGCAGCGGAACGCGCGCCGCGCGCCTCGGCGCGACGCCGCAACGACCTAGACTACTCGCGTGAGCACCGGCTTGCCGGCGAAGTGCCGCAGCAGGTTGTCGACCTGGAGATTGCCCATCGCGGTTCGCGTTTCGACCGTGGCGCTGCCCACATGCGGCAGCAGCACGGCATTGTCGAGCGCGAGGAACTCCGCAGGCACGCGGGGTTCGTCGGCGAACACGTCGAGCCCGGCGCCCGCGATCTTTCCCTGCTGCAGGTACCGGAGCAGCACCGGCTCGTCCACGACCGAGCCGCGGGCGATGTTGACGAGGTACCCCTGCGCCCCGAGCGCGTCGAGAACCTTGGTGCTCACCAGGCGATCGGTCTCCGCCCCGCCGGGCGTCACGATCACCAGCACGTCGGCATTTCTTGCAAGTGTCACCGGATCAGGATCGTAAGGGTACGCGACGTCCTTCTTTCTGCGGTTGTGGTAACGGACCTTCATGCCGAACGCTACGGCGCGCTGCGCGATCGCTTCGCCGATGCGGCCCAGACCGAGGATGCCCATGGTCTTGCCATCGAGCGCGGTGGTCAGCGGATAGGGCCCCCGCGCTGCCCAGTAGCCGGAGCGCAGATACTGCTCGGCCTGCGGGAGTTTGCGCATGACGTTCAATGCCAGCGCGAGCGCGGTATCGGCCACACAGTCGTTCAGCACGTCCGGCGTGTTGGTGACGATGATGCCGCGCTGCTTGGCTGCGCCGAGATCGATGGCGTCCACGCCGACGCCGAAGTTGGAGATGATTTCCAGCTTGGGCAGCGCGTCCATGAGCGCCGCATCGGCGCCGCCGCCGCCGAACGTCGCGAGACCCCGCACTTTCGACGCGAGCGCCTTGAGAGTTGCGGCACGGTCCTTCGCCTCGTACAGCCGGTGGCAATTGAACTCCCGGTCAAGGCGTTCCTGCGTGCGCTCGAAAATCTTGGTGGTGGCAATGATCTCCGGTTTCATGGTCGCTCTCTTGAGGGTACCTTCGATGCGGGGCCTGCCGCGCTGCGGGCCGGTCATTTGAATTTCGCCGCCAGCGTCTCCGCGCCGCGCGCGAGCAGTCCGACGTCGGCGCCGACCGCGACGAACAGCGCGCCACAGCCCAGCCAGTGCTTCGCATCGGCTTCGACGGGCGTGAGAATGCCCGGTGCCTTGCCCGCCTTGCGGATGCGCCGGATCGCGTCGTCGATCAGAGGCTTCACCTTGGGGTGGGCCGTCTCGCCGGTGTAGCCGAGCGAGGCGTGAAGGTCCGCTGGGCCGATGAAGATCCCGTCGACGCCCTCGATTGCTGCGATCGCCTCGATGTTGTCGAGCGCGCCCTGCGTCTCAACCTGGACCAGCAAACAAAGCTCCTCGTGCGCGCGCTTGGCGTAGTCCTTGACTCGGCCGAAGCGGGAGGCGCGCGTGGTGCCGGCAACGCCGCGCATTCCCGCCGGCGGATAGCGCGTGTAGGCGACCGCGTCCTTTGCTTCCTGGGCGCTCGAGACATAGGGGATGAGCAGCGACTGCGCACCGATATCGAGCACGCGCTTGATGGTCACCATGTCGTTCCAGGGCACGCGCACGATCGGCGTCGTGTCATAGGGCGCCGCGGCCTGCAGCTGGCAAAGCAGCGACTCGAGATCGTTCGGCGAGTGCTCCGTGTCGAGCAGCAGCCAGTGGAAGCCCGCGCCGGCGATCACTTCGACGCTGTAGTGCGAGGCGAGGCTCGACCATAGGCCGATCTGCGGCTTGCCTGCCTTGATGGCGCGTTTGAAAGTGTTCAGCGGGAGGTCCATGGCGTTTGCTCGAAGTCGGATGGATCCGGCCGTCCCGCTCCGGCGCGTCGATGCTGGCGGCACGGCGACGTGGCCGGCGAGATCGGGCAGGAGGGTCGACAGGGCAGGGCAAGCATTCTACCTGCTGGCAGACGCCGCACGCATCGGTCGGTTCGCTCGCCGCGTCAACCCGTCGCGGTCTTGGTGGCCCGCGCGCGTCCCGCTTTCGAGAAATCCGACAGGAAGTCCCAGATGAGGTGCGTCGCGTCGGGCTCGCGTGCATCGAAGTAGCCGTGCGCCGCGTCGCCGCCGCTCCAGGCGTGCGCGAGGCCTTGGATTTCGATGTGGCGCACGGCGATTCTGCGGCCAACAGCGAAATCGTGGATCGCATGCGGATGGCCCTTTGTACGTTGCACGGTCCGGGTTTGCGTCGGCGCCGGCAAGGCGTGCCCGGGCGGCAGCGCGGATTCCGGCAGGCCGTTGAACACGAGAAACTGGCGCACCAGATAATTTGCGTGTACAGGCGCGACCAGACCATCTGCGCTCCCCTGGATAATAAGCGCGGGCACGGGCAGCGCTCCAAGATGTGCGGCGGCGGCGCGCGCGTCGCGCGCGAGGGGCACCGGATCGCGGCGCGGGCCGAGCCTGAGCGCATGCCGAGCGCTCGAGGCGCTCTGCGCGGTACCGCACGCGACGCCGGAATGGACCGCCACCGCCGCAAACAGTTGCGGCGCGCGCAGCGCGAGCACCGCCGCCAATCCGCCGCCCGAGGACAGGCCCGCGACGTAGATCCGGTCGCGGTTCACGCTGTAGCCGCTTGCCACCTGCTCGACCTGCGCCGCGACGATCGCGGCTTCGCCTTCGCCGAGCAGCGTGTTCGGGTCGAACCAGTTCCAGCAACGCTCGAAGTTCGCGAGCGGCGACTGGCGTGGCAGCAGCACCAGCGCACCGTGCTCGTCGGCGATCCGGGCGACCCGCGTGCCGGCGGCAAATTGCTCGGGCGTCTGCCGGCAGCCATGGATCCACACCATAAGCGGGGCCGCGCGCGTCGCGCGGTAGCCGCGCGGCACGTACAGCAGGTATTCGCGCCCGGGCGAAATGAGCGCGAAGTGCGCGAGCGTGCCTTCGAGGCTGTGGCGCTTGCCGGGCGCGAAATGGCCGGGCAGCGCGCGTGGTGCGCGACTGACCAGCCGCTTGATATACGCGAGGGCCGCGCGAATCGGTTGCAAGTGGTCCTTTTGAGCCGGTGCTCAGACGCCCAGTCGCGACACGCGTGGATTCATACCCGAAACCAGAGCGGCGGCACCAGTGCGGGCGGCAGCACGGCCGCGTCGACGGAGGGCAGATGTGGACTTTTGGC
>JBFKUL010000007.1:0-26582 GCA_041635755.1 Burkholderiales bacterium
CCCGCGACGCGGGTGACGGTGACATCGGCGGAGCGCACGCCAAGCCGTGCGAGTTCGCCCTGCGCGCCCTCGAGGAGTCGCGCGCAAATCTGATCGTTGAAGCGGCTCACTGCGATGCCCACGCGCAGGCCGGCACCTTCCGCGCCCGCCTCGATGGGACGGAATTCCGGCTGCGTCATGGTTTACGCCTTGTGGCGCGGCAGCTCGGCGTAGCCGGCGACTTCGAGTCCGAAGCCCGCCATGCTCGGCATCTTGCGCGGCTCGGCCATCAGCTTCATCTTGCCGACGCCGAGATCACGCAGGATCTGCGCGCCGATGCCGTAGGTGCGGAGGTCGCGGCTGCGCGGCTCGGCGTGGGGCAGCTCGGCGTCGGCGAGCCGCGCCTCGATGCCGGCATCGGACTGGGCACTGTTGAGCAGCACTGCGACGCCTCTGCCCGCGCGTGCGATCGCGGCCAGCGCCTCGCCCACGCTCCAGGAGTGAGGACCCGGCCCGATGTCGAGCAGATCGAGTACCGAGAGTGGCTCGTGCACGCGCACCAGCGTTTCCTCGTCGGCGCGCGGCGTGCCGCGCACCAGCGCGAGGTGCACACCGCCGTTCGGCGCATCGCGGTAGGCGACCAGATGAAAGCGCCCGTGCGCGGTCTCTATGTCGCGCTCATGCACCCGCCGCACCAGCGATTCGTTGGCGTTTCGATACTGAATCAGGTCGGTGATGGTGCCGATGCGCAGACCGTGCCGCGCTGCAAATTCGGCGAGCTCCGGCAGCCGCGCCATGCTACCGTCGTCGTTCATGATCTCGCACAGCACCGCGGCGGGCGTCAGGCCCGCAAGGCGCGCGAGGTCGCAGCATGCCTCGGTGTGCCCGGCGCGCACCAGCACGCCCCCAGGCTCGGCGATCAGCGGGAAGACATGCCCGGGCTGCACGATGTCCTCGGCGCGCGCATCCGCCGCGCACGCGACGCGCACGGTGCGCGCGCGGTCGTGCGCCGAGATGCCGGTGGTGACGCCCTCGGCGGCCTCGATCGAGACGGTGAAGTTCGTGCCGTGCTGCGACCGGTTGACTGGCACCATCGGCGACAGATTGAGCTGATGCGCGCGCTCGGCCGTGATCGCGAGGCAGACCAAGCCGCGTGCGTGCTTGGCCATGAAGTTGATCAGCTCCGGCGTGACGTGCTCCGCAGCGAATACCAGGTCGCCCTCGTTCTCGCGGTCCTCCTCGTCCACCAGCACGACCATGCGTCCGGCGCGCAGCTCGGCGACAATCTCGGTGATGGGGCTGATGGCGGTGGCTTCGCGGCGCATGACTGTTCCGGCTGCGATGCAGGCGGTTCGGGGACGGAGCCGATTATACGCCGGGGGTGAAAAGCAAAACGGGGCGCCAGGCGCCCCGTTTTGCGGTCTGCGGGAACAACCGACGCGAAACGATTACTCCTGGACGTCGCCCTCGACGCCGGCGCCGCCGATCTTCTCGCGGATACGCGCCGACTTGCCCGAGCGGCCGCGCAGGTAATAGAGCTTGGCGCGGCGCACGTCGCCCTTGCGCTTGAGCTCGATCGATGCGATCAGCGGCGAATACGTCTGGAAGGTGCGCTCGACGCCCTCGCCCGAGGAGATCTTGCGCACGATGAAGGAGGAGTTGAGGCCGCGGTTGCGCTTGGCGACCACCACACCCTCGTACGCCTGCACACGCTTGCGCTCGCCCTCGACCACCTTGACGTTCACTACCACGGTGTCGCCCGGCGAAAAGTCGGGAATGGTTGCGCCGAGCCGCTTGATTTCTTCCTGCTCGATCTTCTGAATAAGGTTCATGGTCCTGTCCGTTCTCAATGTGCCAGAAATGCCTAACGTTTCTTTGGTTGGGGAGGGGGTGCGGGAGAACCGTTGGGATCCCCTGCTCCCATTAAACCTTTAACGCCGTCTCCCGCCTTTCGGTTGGGGAGGGGGTGCGGGGGAACCGTAGGGTTCCCCTGCTCTGATTTCTTGCTGAAACTCTTCCAGCAACGCACTCTCTTCCTTACTCAACTGCCTCGCCGCGATCAGCTCGGGTCGCTTCTGCCAGGTCCGTCCCAGCGATTGCTTTAACCTCCAGCGCCGGATCTTCTCGTGGTGCCCGCTAAGCAGCACCTCGGGCACCGGCTCTCCCGCATACACCTCCGGCCGGGTGTACTGCGGGCAATCGAGCAGCCCCGCTACGAACGACTCCTCGGCCGCCGAAAGCTCGTCGTTCAGCGCTCCGGGCAGCTGGCGCACGACCGCGTCGATCACCGCCATCGCCGCCAGCTCTCCGCCTGAGAGCACGTAATCTCCGAGCGATACCTCTTCATTCACTCGCCGGCGAAGGAGCCGTTCATCGACGCCTTCGTAGCGCCCGCATAGCAGCGTCAGCTGCCGCTCACCCGCCAGCTCGAGCACCTTCGCGTGATCGAGCCGCTTTCCCTGCGGCGAGAGGTACACCACTTTGGCCTGCGTCCCGCCTTGCGCCGCACGCACCGCGTCGAGCGCCTTTTCCAGCGGCTCGACCAGCATCACCATGCCGGGACCACCGCCATACGGCCGGTCATCGACCGTCCGGTAGTTGTCTTGCGTGAAATCCCGTGGATTCCATAGTTCAAGGCGCCAAAGCCCTGTTTCCAGCGCCCGCCGCGTCACGCCGCTTTGCGTTACCGCAGCGAACATCTCCGGAAACAGCGTCACCACATCGAAGCGGATCATGCGCGTCGCCGCTCACCAGTCCGCTTGCCACTCGACCTCGATCGTTCGCGCCTCGAGATCGACCCTTCGGACCACGTCCGGCACCCAGGGCAACAGCCGCCTGCGATCGCCGTCCACTTCCATCACGTCGTGCGCGCCGTTCGAGAACAGCTGCCGCACGATCCCGAGCGACTCGCCACCCGGTCCCAGCACTTTCAAGCCGACCAGGTCGACCCAATAGTATTGTCCTTCCCCGAGCTCGGCCAGCGCGCCGCGCGGCACCGAGACCGTGGCACCTTTCAGCGCCAGCGCCTGCTCGCGGGTCCCGATCCCAGCGAGCTTCGCGAGCAGGTTGCCCGAGTGCGGCCGCGCTTCCTGCAGCTGGTATGCCTTGCCGCCGAGCCACCAGCTCGGGTGCGCTGCGAGCGCATCGACCTCTGCGCTGTAAGGCAGCACCTTGATCCAGCCGCGCACGCCGTAGGACCCGGCGACGCGGCCCATCTCGATCAATCGCTCAGGCGGCCTTCTTGCCAAACTGCTTGACGAGCCGCAGCACCGTGGGCGAGAGCTGCGCGCCCTGGCCCTGCCAGTGCTTGAGGCGCTCCAGGTCGACGCGCAGCGATTCACGCCCTTCGGGCGCCTTCGGATCGTAGAAGCCGACACGCTCGATGAAGCGGCCGTCGCGGGCGCGGCGCGAGTCGGCCACGACCAGATTGTAAAAGGGCCGTTTCTTGGCGCCGCCTCGCGCCAGTCGAATCACCACCATTGGGAATCCCCGTCGAACCGCGAAAAGGCGCGGATTATACGCGACTTTTTGGCTCCGCAGCAAGGCGGGAGCGGGCACTCCGGGCGCGCAACCGGCGCTTCAACGCATGCCCGAAAAACCGCCTTTCATGGCGCGCATCATGCGGGCCATGCCGCCCTTTTTCATCTGTTTCATCATGGCCTGCATCTGCTCGAACTGCTTGAGCAGGCGGTTGACCTCCTGCACGCTGACCCCGGCGCCGGCGGCGATGCGGCGCTTGCGCGAGGCCTTGATGATCTCGGGGCGCGCGCGCTCGCCTCGCGTCATCGAATTGATGATGCCCTCGATGCGGCGCATCTGCTTGCCATCGGTGAGCTGCGCCGGGTCGACGCCGCCCGCCAGTTGCGCCGGCAGCTTGTCCACGAGCGCGGAGAGCCCGCCCATCTTGTTCATCTGCTGGATCTGCGCCTTGAAATCTTCGAAGTCGAAGCCCTTGCCCTTCTTGAGCTTTTCGGCAAGCTGCTTGGCCTCCTCGACGTCGACCTGCTTGTGCGCTTCCTCGACCAGCGAAAGGATGTCGCCCATGCCAAGGATGCGCGAAGCCATGCGCTCGGGGTGAAAGGGCTCCAGGCCCGAAAGCTTCTCGCCGGTACCGATGAACTTGATCGGCTTGCCGGTGACCTGGCGCACCGAAAGCGCCGCGCCGCCGCGTGCATCGCCATCGAGCTTGGTGAGCATCACCCCGGTGAGGGGCAGACGCTCGTTGAACACCTTCGAGACGTTGACCGCGTCCTGGCCCTGCATCGCGTCGACCACGAACAGCGTCTCGGCAGGCTCGAGCGCTGCATGCAGCGCCGCGATCTCCTGCATCATCGCCTCGTCGATCGCCAGGCGTCCCGCAGTGTCGACGATCAGGACGTCGAAGTATCGGGTGCGCGCGTGCTCAAGCGCGCGGCGCGCGATCTCGATCGGCTTGTCGCCGACCGATGATGCGAAAAACTCGGCACCGGCCTGGCTCGACACGGTGCGCAGCTGCTCGATGGCTGCGGGACGATACACGTCGCAGGACACGAGCAGCACCTTTTTCTTCCGCTCGCGCAGCAGCCGCGCGAGCTTGCCGCAGCTGGTGGTTTTGCCCGAACCCTGCAGACCCGCCATCAGGATCACCGCGGGCGGGCGCGTGGCGAGATCGAGCTCGACGTTCGCCTCGCCCATCAGGCGGGTCAGCTCGCGGTGCACTACACCGACCAGCGCCTGGCCGGGCGAGAGGCTGCCGACCACTTCCTCGCCGAGGGCCTGTTCCTTTACCGCGCCGATGAAATCCCGCACCACGGGGAGCGCGCAGTCGGCTTCGAGCAGCGCAACGCGGATCTCGCGCAGCGCGTCCTGGATGTTGGATTCAGTGAGCCGAGCCTCGCCGCGAAGGGTCTTGGCGATGCGCGCAAGTCGGTTGGTCAGGTTCTCGAGCATCGAGAGCGGGCGCCTCGGCGCGCGCGGGCGCAGTGATAAACTGAAATGATGCCCGACATTCTACTCCCCGGCCTGGCCTGCGCCGCCTACGTCGGGCTGGCGGCGCATTTCTGGAACACGCGCTGGCGCCCTGCGCGCGGCGTCGACGTGCCGCGCGGCATGCAGGCCTGGGAGCGCGCGGTGCTGCTCTTGCCACTTGTGCTGCACGGCACTCTGCTCTACAGCGAGCTGATCGCTGCCCCACAGCTGCGCTTCGGCTTCGCACTTGCGCTCTCGGCGATGCTTTGGCTGACGGTGCTGTTCTACTGGCTGGAGAGCTTCTTCTACGACCTTGAAGGCATGCAGCCCCCAGCGCTTGCGCTCGCCGCCCTCGCCGTCCCGCTGCCGCTGCTGTTCGAGGGACGCACCGCGGGCAGCTACGTCGCCACCCTCGGCTTCAAGCTTCACTTGACGCTCGCGATGCTTGCCTACAGCCTGTTCACGATTGCGATCCTGCACGCGTTGCTCATGGCGTTCGTCGAGCGCCGCTTGCACAGCGCCCATCAGGTCGGCGCGCACCGCGACGACGAGGGCGCCGGACCGCTCGCCGGGCCGCTTGCGCATCTGCCGCCGCTGCTCACGCTCGAGCGGCTGCTGTTCCGCCAGATTGCCGCGGCGTTCGTGTTGCTCACGCTGACGCTCGCCACTGGCATCGCATTCTCCGAGTCGCTGTTCGGCCGCGCGCTCAGCTTCAATCACAAGACGTTGTTCGCGTCCCTGTCGTGGCTCACTTTCGCGGTGCTGCTGGTCGGGCGGTATTACTACGGCTGGCGCGGCCGCACGGCGCTGCGCTTCACGCTCGCAGGCTTCGTCATGCTGCTGCTCGCGTACGTGGGCAGCCGATTCGTGCTTGAAGTGATTCTCGGTCGCGGCGCATGAATACCTCGCCGCACTGGATTGAGTTCGCGGCGCTCGTCGTTCTGCTGATCTTGTCGGGCTTCTTCTCGATCGCCGAGACCAGCATGATGGCGCTGAACCGCTATCGGCTTAAGCACTTGGTGGCCCAGGACCATGGCGGCGCGCGGCGTGCCTCCGAGCTCCTGCGGCGCACCGACCGGCTGCTTGGCATGATCCTGATCGGCAACAACATCGTGAACGCGGCGGCGGCAACGCTCGCGAGCCTGATCGCGGTTGAGTTCTTCGGCCAGGGCAAGACGGCCTACGCGGCGAGCACGCTCACCATCTCGTTCCTGATCATCGTCTTCGCCGAGATCACACCCAAGGTGATCGGGGCCACCTATCCGGAGAAAATCGCCCTGCCGCTCGCCTACGTGCTCGGCCCGCTGCAGCGTGTGTTCTTTCCCGCGGTGTGGTTCGTAAACCTGTTTGCGCGGCCGCTGCTGTGGCTCGCCGGCGTGCGCCCGGAGCGTGACAGCGAGGTCGCCAAGCTCACGCCGGGCGAGATCCGCACGCTGGTGCTCGAGTCCTCGAGCTTCATGCCGAAGAAGCACGTCTCGATCCTGCTGAACCTGTTCGATCTCGGCAGCATCACGGTGCAGGACATCATGGTGCCGCGCGCGAAGATCGAATCGATCCGGCTCGACGACGACCTGGATTCGATCGCGCGGCACCTGGCGACCGCCTATCACATGCGCCTGCCGGTGTTTCGCAGCGGTGTCGGCGATGTCGTCGGCGTGCTGCACCTCCGGAAGGTGCTCGGCCCGCTGCATTCGGGCGGCCTCGACAAGGAGGCGCTCGAGCTGCTGCTCGCCGAGCCCTACTTTGTTCCGGCCACCACCCCGGTGCTGGCGCAGATGCAGTATTTCCAGGAGAACCGCGAACGCATCGCGCTGGTGGTGGACGAATACGGCGAGCTGATGGGGCTGGTGGCGCTCGAGGACATCATCGAGGAGATCATCGGTAAGTTCACTACTTCGCTGCCCTCGGCGGCGCCGGCGCTGTTCTGGGACGAGGAGGGCACCGCGGCCGCGGATGGCGCCATGCCGGTGCGCGAGGTCAATCGGGCGCTCGGCCTGAATCTGCCCACCGACGGTCCCAAGACGCTGAACGGGCTGATCCTCGAGCACCTTCAGGACATTCCGGAGGCCGATGTCTCGATCAAGATCGCCGACGTGCCGATGGAAATCGTCCATGCCCAGGGGCGTGCGGTCAAATCCGTGCGCATTTTCCGGCCCCCCGAGCCGGTCGCCGACGAGGCTGCGGCGTAGCCCGAAAAAGGGCTTTTCTGAGGAATTTTTGGCGCCTGAAAGTCAAGATCCGTCAGCGCCTTACGCGTGAAACCTTAGGCTTTACAAAAACGTGGCGGCCGGGCATCATCGTTCGCTGAATTTTGAACGGATCCCAGATGGCCGTCGCCGCCCAGGCCGGATCGCAAACAATACCCCCCGCTGCGGGGTTGGCCGGACTCGCTCTTCCGAGAGCCCGGCACGGTGAGCTCAACGAGACCGAGGCGCAGCGCGTGGCCCGGGCGGTGCGCTTCGCCTTTCTCGAGCCGCAGGCAAGAAGCGCCGTTGCACGTGCCAGTGAAGTAGCGCAGCTCGCCTCGGACACGTTGTGCGCTCGACGCTGCATCACTACGCCGCTCCGACTACGCAAACGCGGCTCGTGACCATGGGCATCGCGCCAATCAAGATTGCCTCGAGCGTGAACCTGATCACTGCGCAGCGACTGGCGCCCAGTTTATGCTCTTGCACGCGGTCGACCGAGCTGCCCACCGAGGCGCTGCTCGAGGCGGGATTCGCCGAAAAGGATCTCGACGGCAGCCGGGCGCCGTATGCACCGGTCGGCCCCGCAGCCGTTCTCTTTGCATCAACGCGGGCCACGCAGAAAGCAGGGCGGCGGGGTTCTGAACACGGGAGGCCTTAATGGCGACGGCGACTGCAGTACTGAAGGGACCCAAGGAATTCACGTTCCAGTGGGAAGGCAAGGACAAGGCAGGCAAGCTGGTGCGCGGCGAAATGCGCGCAACCGGCCAGGCGGTCGTCAACGCCACGCTGCGCCGCCAAGGCATTCTGGTACAAAAAGTCAGGAAGCAGCGCGTCGGCGGCGGTGGCAGAGTCACCGACAAGGACATCACGCTGTTCACCCGCCAGCTCGCGACCATGATGAAAGCCGGCGTGCCGCTGCTGCAGTCCTTCGACATCGTCGGCAAGGGCGCCTCGAATCCTGCGGTTGCCAAGCTGCTGCTGGCGGTGAAGACCGAGGTCGAAACGGGCTCGTCGCTTGCGGCGGCGTTCCGCAAGCATCCCCTGCACTTCGACGCGCTGTTCTGCAACCTGGTGGCCGCGGGCGAGCAGGCCGGTATCCTGGAGAGCCTGCTCGACCGGCTGGCGACCTACAAGGAGAAGATTCTCGCCATCAAATCGAAGATCAAGGCGGCACTGTTCTACCCGATCGCGATCATCGTGGTGGCGTTCGTCATCACCGCGGTAATCATGATCTTCGTGATTCCGGCATTCAAGCAGGTGTTCACCAGCTTCGGCGCGGACCTGCCGGCGCCGACATTGTTCGTGATGGGTATCTCGGATACGTTCGTCGAGTACTGGTACATCATCTTCGGCAGCATTGGCGGCGGCCTGTACGGCTTCTTCGCCGCCTGGAAACGCTCCGTCGCGGTGCAGGTTTTCATGGACCGCCTGCTGCTGAAGGTGCCCGTGTTCGGCGACCTGGTGCGCAAGTCGACGATCGCGCGCTGGACGCGCACGCTTTCGACCATGTTCGCGGCCGGCGTGCCGCTGGTCGAGGCGCTCGATTCCGTGGGTGGCGCCTCGGGTAACCACGTTTATCTGATGGCCACCAAACAGATCCAGGGCGAAGTCTCGACCGGTACCTCACTGACCGTGGCGATGCAGAACGCGAACGTGTTCCCGTCGATGGTGATCCAGATGTGCTCGATCGGGGAGGAAACGGGTGCGCTCGACGGCATGCTCTCCAAAGTGGCCGACTTTTACGAGGCGGAAGTAGACGACGCGGTCGAGGCGCTATCCTCGCTCATGGAACCGATGATCATGGTGGTGCTCGGCACGCTGATCGGCGGCATGGTGGTCGCGATGTACCTGCCGATCTTCAAGCTCGGCCAGGCGGTCTGACGGAGTGCAGCCTCGCATGGCCGCGGCTCGTGCGAGCGCGGCCTCATGACCACGCTCGAGTTTCTGGCGCAAGCGCAGGTGTTTCCCTGGCTGGCGCTCGCGCTGGGACTGTGCGTCGGCTCGTTTCTGAACGTCGTCGTCTATCGACTGCCCCGCATGATGGAGCGGGAATGGCGTGTGCAATGCGCGGAGCTCGCCGCGCAGCCCGGCACGAATGAGGGTTCGTCCTCTGCGACGACCCCGAATGCACAGGACCCCCGTTACAACCTGATCGTGCCGCGTTCGGCATGCCCGAGCTGCGGCCACCGCATCACGGTGCTCGAGAATGTGCCGCTTATCAGCTGGCTGGCGCTGCGCGGCAAGTGCTCGGCGTGCGGCGTACGCATCAGCGCTCGCTATCCGCTGGTCGAGCTTGCCGGCGGCGTTGTGGCGGGTTACGCGGCGTGGCGCTTCGGCTTCTCGCTCGCCGCGCTCGGGGCCATGCTGTTCTGCTGGACGCTGATCGCACTCGCGGTCATCGATCTCGACACGCAGCTGCTTCCGGACGACCTGACGCTGCTGCTCGTCTGGACGGGGCTCGCGTTCAATCTCGGCGGAACGTTCGCACCGCTTTCGAGCGCGGTGATCGGCGCCATCGCCGGGTATCTGTTCCTGTGGGCGGTCTATTGGGCGTTCAAGCTCGCCACCGGCAAGGAAGGCATGGGCTACGGCGATTTTAAGCTCCTTGCTGCAATCGGCGCATGGCTTGGCTGGCAGGCGCTGCCGCTCGTGGTTTTGCTCTCTTCGATCGTCGGCGCGACTGTCGGTATCTCGCTCATGGTGTTCGCGCGCCACGGCCGCGACCGGCCGATTCCCTTCGGACCCTACCTTGCCGCAGCGGGCCTGATCGCGCTGTTCTGGGGCGCGCAGATCTCGCAACGCTGGCTGCCGCTCTGAGCACGATGGCGCGCCGCAAGCCGCCGCCTGCGCGACGCCTCGTAATCGGGCTGACCGGCGGCATCGGCAGCGGCAAGAGTGCCGCGGCAAGCGAGTTCGAGCGCCTCGGCGCTACCGTGGTCGATACCGACGCCATCGCCCACGAGCTGACGCGGCCTGGCGGCGCCGCGTTGCCGGGCGTGCGCCAGCTGTTTGGCGCCGGGACGATCGACGCGAGTGGCGCCATGGACCGCGCCAAGGTGCGCGCGCTGGTGTTCGCCGATCCGCAGGCCCGGCGCCGGCTCGAGGGCCTGCTGCATCCGATGATCCGCGCGGAATCCCAACAGCGCATCGGCGACGCGACCGGCCCCTACGTCGTGCTCGTCGTGCCCCTGCTGGTCGAATCCGCCGACTACCGCAAGCGCGTCGACCGCGTACTCGTCGTGGACTGCCCGGAGACGCAGCAGCTCGAGCGCGTGCGCCAGCGAAGCGGTTTCGCCGAGCAGGAGACGCGCGCGATCATCGACGCGCAGATTCCGCGCAAGCAGCGTCTCTCGGCGGCGGACGACGTCATCGACAACAGCGGGACCCTCGAGGCGCTGACCGCACAGGTCCGCGCTCTGCACCGGCGTTACCTCGAGCTGGCGGGCGTCTCGGCGCAATAGCTGCGCACGCGCCACGCGACGGAACGCACGCGCCGTGAGAGGTTGTGTTGCATGCGCAAATCCCTCAGAATTCCCGGCAAATTCCGATGCCGAACGAACCGCGCGAAGCCGTGATTACCTACGAATATCCGCTCAACGAGCGGATTCGTACCCTGCTGCGTCTCGAGGACCTGTTCGAGCGCTCGCGGCACTTTATCGCGCGCTCCGATCCTCTGGATCACCACGTGGCATTGCTCACGCTGTTCGAGATCATGGAGGTTTCGAGCCGCGCCGACCTGAAATCCGACCTGCTGCAGGAGCTCGAGCGCCAGAAGCAGGTACTGCTGTCGTTTCGCAACAATCCCGAGATCTCGGAAGAGGCGCTTGCGGGGGTGCTGAGCGACATCGAGCAGGCCTCGGCGGCGCTTTTCGCCATGACGGGCAAGATCGGGCAGTATCTGCGCGAGGATGACTGGCTGATGTCGATCAAGCAGCGCACCGGCATTCCCGGCGGCGCTTGCGAGTTCGATCTGCCCTCGTACCACTTCTGGCTGCATCGCCCGGCGGAGGAGCGCATCGGACAGCTCGCCGCCTGGACCAGCCCTCTGTATCCGCTTCGAGACGGCTCGGCGATCATCCTCAGGATCCTGCGCGAGTCCGGGAAACCGCAAGCGCTGAGCGCGCAAAGCGGCAGTTTTCAGCAGATGCTGGGCGGCAAAACCGCGCAGATGTTGCGCCTGCGGCTCGACGGGTCCCAGCCCTGCGTGCCCGAAATCAGCGCCAACAAGTATGTGCTCAACATCCGCTTTCTCTCGCAGAGCCCGGAAGAGCCGAAGTCGAAGACAGCCGACTGGGACATCGGCTTCGAGTTGACGTTCTGCAACCTGTAGCATCGATTTCAATCGTGGTGCAGCGCGCACAGCCCCCGACCCGACTCGTCATCACGGCCTGGTACGCGCGATGAGCGAGCGCGCGAAACGCAGGGTTGCCTGCCCGCGCTGCGGCATCACGAGCGGCTTCGGGCCCGAGAATCGATGGCGACCATTTTGCAGCGAGCGCTGCAAGCTGATTGATCTGGGGGCCTGGGCGAGCGAACAGTATCGCGTGCCCGAGCGGAACCCGGCGCCCCCGGACGAGGAGCCCGAGAAGTCCTAGGGCGCTAGGCCCAGCTTCCGGAGATCATCGCCACACCGTGCGCGCCGCAGCGCCACGCCTGGTCGAGGTCGGCGCGGCGCATGCCGCCAATCGCGTAGACGGGAATGCTGGTGCCGCGCACCAGCGCCTCGAATCGCTGCCAACCCATCGCCGGCGTGTGCGGATGGGACGCCGTCGCCTTGACCGGCCCAAGCAGCGCGTAGTCGAGCTCGAGCTCCATGGCGCGGGCCAGCTCCTGCTCGTCATGGCATGACGCCCCGGCGAGCATGCCCGGCGGGTGCAGCTTCAGCGCGCGCAACTGCGCGGCCGGGAAATGAACGCCATCCGCGCCCGCCGCGCGTGCGAGACCAACGTCCGAATTGATTGTCACCCTTGCGCCACGTCGATGCGCGAGTGCGATCGCTCGCCTTGCAAAGCCCTCGAGCTGCGCTCGCGGCAAGTCTTTTTCCCGTACCTGAACAAATCGCAGGCCGCCCTCGAGGCGCGCTTCGAGCCGCGCGAGCGTTTCCTCGAGCCCGTAGGTCGCCGTATCGGTGATTGCCAGTTCGACCGGCAGCGCCAGCGAGGCGAGCACCGGTGCATTCGCCGGCAGCATCGGCTCGGCCATCGCCTCGTCGAGGCGCTGCCAGACGATTTGCTCCTGTGCCTCGCGCGGGCGCGGCTCGCCGCGCCATGCAGTGACGCGAAAGAAGTTGAGCCGCACTTTGGCATGCGGATAGGTGAACACCCGCGTGATCCAGGGGTAGGCAATCTCGAGCTCGAGCCCGAGTTCCTCGTGCAACTCGCGCGCGAGCGCTTGCGGCGGAGGTTCGCCCGGCTCGATCTTGCCGCCTGGGAACTCCCAGTAGCCGGCGTAGACCTTGCCTCGCGGGCGCTGCGCCAGAAGGAACGCGCCGTCGGCGCGCTGGATGACCGCCGCGGCGACCTCGACCAGCACCTTACCTGCGTTTAGCGGGCGCGCTGCGTCCCGACCAGTCGCGCGCGAACTGGTGTGCGACGCGCCCGCTGCGTGAGCCGCGCAGCAGTGCCCACTGCAGCGCCTCCTCACGCGCCGCCTCCGCGTGCTTGTCGGAGCAGCCGAAAGTCTTCAGCCAGTGCGCCACGATCTCCAGATATTCGTCCTGGTCGAACGGATAGAACGAGACCCAGATGCCGAAGCGCTCCGAGAGCGAGATTTTTTCCTCTACCGCCTCGCCGGGATGCACTTCCTCGCCAACGTACTTGGTCTCGAGGTTTTCCTGCATGTACTCGGGCATCAGGTGGCGACGGTTCGAAGTGGCGTAGATGAGCAAGTTGTCGGAGGTGGTCGAGATCGACCCATCGAGCGCGACCTTGAGTGTCTTGTAACCAGGCTCGGCCGCTTCGAACGACAGGTCGTCGCAGAACAGCAGAAAGCGCTCGGTGCGCTCGGCCACCAGGTCGGTGATCGCAGGCAGGTCCACCAGCTCGCGCTTGTCCACCTCGATCAGGCGAAGCCCATGACGAGCGTACTTGTTCAGCAATCCTTTGACGATGGAGGACTTGCCGGTACCGCGGGCACCGGTCAACAGCACGTGGTTGGCCGGACGGCCCTCGACAAACTGTCGCGTGTTCTGCTCGACCTTGCGGATCTGCGCATCGACGCCCTTCAGATCCGCGAGGCGGATGCGGTGGATGTGGCGTACCGGCTCGAGCCAGCCCGGACCGCCGAGCGCCCCGCCGCGACGCCAGCGGAACGCGGTACTCGCGCTCCAGTCGGTAGGGGGTGGCGGTGGCGGCAGCACCGCGTCCAGGCGCGCAAGCAGGCGCTCGGCAAGGTCGGCAAGCTTGTCGCGGTCGGCCTTCATGTCCGGTATTCGGCGTTGATCTTGACGTAGTCAAAGGACAGGTCGCAAGTCCATACGGTTTCAGCCGCAGGACCGCGGTTCAACATGGCGCGCACGGTGAACTCGGCCTTCTTCAGCGCCGCCTGCCCCTGCTCCTCCCGGTAAGCGGAGTGGCGGGCGCCGTTCGAGGCTACCAGCACGTCGTCCAGATAGAGATCGACCTTGCCCGCATCCAGGTCTGCAATTCCGGCATTGCCAATCGCCGCAAGAATGCGCCCGAGGTTGGGGTCCGAGGCAAAAAACGCCGTCTTCACCAGCGGCGAATGCGCGATGGCATAGGCTACGCACAGGCATTCGTCCGAACTTCGCCCGCCCTCGCAGCGCACGGTGATGAATTTGGTGGCGCCCTCGCCGTCGCGCACGATCGCTTGTGCCAGCCACGTCGCCACCTCGTTGAGAGCGCCGCCTAACGCCGCGAGGTCGTGATCCGTAGTTGCCGCCGGACCTGCGCCGCTCGCCATCACGACGAACGAGTCGTTGGTCGACGTGTCTCCATCGACGGTGATTCGGTTGAACGAGCGCTCGGCGGCCTCGAGGGTGAGGCGCTCGAGCGCCGCGCGCGGCACGCGCGCGTCGGTCGCGACAAATCCGAGCATGGTCGCCATGTCGGGACGGATCATGCCTGCCCCTTTGGCAATCCCAGTCACGGTAGCCGCGCCCCCGGCGAGTCGCACGCGGCGCGACAGTGCCTTGGGCACGGTATCGGTCGTCATGATCGCTTCGGCTGCGGGCCCCCAGTTGTCTGTGCGCAAGTCGGCCGCTGCCGCAGGCAGCGCAGCGAGCAACCGCTCGACCGGCAGCGGTTCCATGATCACGCCGGTCGAAAACGGCAGCACCTGCTGCACGGCAAAGCCGAGCGCCTTGGCGACACCCTCGCACACCGCGCCCGCCCGCGCCAGGCCGTCGTCGCCGGTACCCGCATTCGCGTTGCCGGTGTTGACGATGAGCGCGCGCGTGCCCCAAGCCTCCGCAAGGTGACGCCGCGCCAGAATCACCGGCGCGGCGCAGAACCGATTGCGAGTGAACACGCCCGCGACGCTCGACTCCGGCGCGAGCCGAACCAGCAGCAGGTCGCGGCGATCGGCCTTCTTGATCCCCGCCTTCGCCGCACCGAGCTCGACGCCCGCTACCGGCAGCAACGCCTTGGGATCCGGCGGGGAAAGATTGACGGCCATGAAGGGCGCATGTCGGGCTTGAGAGTCTGCGCGACGGATCGCTCGTTCGCCCGAGGCGCTAGGTCAGCTTGCCGTGGCAGTGCTTGTACTTGCGTCCCGAGCCGCAGGGGCACGGGTCATTGCGTCCGACCTTGCGCATCGTACGCACCGCCGGCTGCTGCTTCTTCACCGCAGCGGTGGCAATCGCGGTGTCGCCATTCTCCTCCAGCGGCTCCTCGATTTCCGCGTGCTGCGTGCGGACGTTCTGCACATGCGGTACGTCGTCGGCGCGCGGCACGTCGTCCCTCGCGCGGATCTCGACCGCCACCAGAGTCCGCGTCACCTCGAGCTTCACCGCCTCGAGCATCGCACCGAACAACTCGAAGGCCTCGCGCTTGTACTCCTGCTTCGGGTTCTTCTGGGCGTAGCCGCGCAGGTGAATGCCCTGGCGCAGGTGGTCGAGCGCCGCGAGGTGCTCGCGCCAGTGGCCATCGAGTATCTGCAGCATCACGTAGCGCTCGTACTGGTGGAACTGCGCCTCGGTGCCGGCCGGCACCTTGGCGCGATAGGCCTCGTGGGCCTTCGCGACAATGCGCTCCAGCAGCGTCTCGTCGTGCAGGTCGGGCTCCTTTTCGAGCCATTCGCGTAGCGGCAAGTCGAGCCTGAGCTCGGACTTGAGCGCCGTCTCGAGGCCGCCGGCGTCCCACTGCTCCTCTACGCTCTCCTCGGGAAAGTACTGGCGGAACAGGTCCGTGATCACGCCCTCGCGCAGGTCGGTGATGCGCGACGACACGTCCTCGGACTCCAGCAACTCGTTGCGCAGGGCGTAGATCGTCTTTCTCTGATCGTTGGCGACATCGTCGTACTCGAGCAGCTGCTTGCGGATGTCGAAATTGCGCGCTTCGACCTTGCGCTGCGCGCTTTCGATCGAGCGCGTCACCATGCCATGCTCGATGGCCTCGCCCTCGGGCATCTTGAGCATGACCATAATCTTGTTGATGCGCTCACCGGCGAAAATCCTGAGCAAAGGATCCTCGAGCGACAGATAGAAGCGCGAGGAGCCCGGATCGCCCTGGCGCCCGGAGCGCCCGCGCAGCTGGTTGTCGACGCGGCGCGACTCATGCCGTTCGGTGCCGATGATGTGCAGGCCGCCCGCGCCGACCACCTGGTCGTGCAGCTGCTGCCATTCGCCGCGCAGCTGCTCGACGCGCTGACGCTTTTCGTCCGCACTCAGAGTCTCGGAGGCCTCCATCAGCTCGCACTGCTTCTCGACGTTGCCGCCGAGCACGATGTCAGTGCCGCGGCCCGCCATGTTGGTGGCGATGGTGACCATCTTCGGTCGGCCGGCCTGCGCGACGATCTCAGCCTCGCGCGCGTGCTGCTTGGCATTCAGGACCTGGTGCGGAAGCTTCTCCTTGGTGAGCATGCCCGAAAGCAACTCGGACAATTCGATCGAGGTTGTGCCCACCAGCACCGGCTGCCCGCGCTCGTGGCAGTCGCGGATGTCATCGATGATCGCCTTGTACTTTTCGTTGGCCGTGCGGTAGACCTGATCGAGTCGGTCATCGCGGATCATGGTCATGTGCGTCGGCACGACCACCGTCTCCAGGCCGTAGATCTCCTGGAACTCGTAAGCCTCCGTGTCCGCTGTGCCGGTCATGCCGGCGAGCTTGCGAAACAGGCGGAAATAGTTCTGGAACGTGATCGAGGCGAGGGTCTGGTTCTCGCTCTGGATGGCGACCTTCTCCTTCGCCTCGACCGCCTGGTGCAGGCCGTCGGACCAGCGCCGCCCCTGCATCAGCCGGCCGGTGAACTCGTCGACGATGATCACCTCGCTGTTCTGCACCACATAGTGCTGGTCACGGTGAAAAAGGTAGTGCGCGCGCAGCGACGCATAGAGATGATGTACCAGGTTGATGTACGCCGGCTCGTACAGGCTCGCGCCCGCGGGCAGCAGGCCGATGCGCCCGAGCACCTCCTCGGCATGCGCGTGACCCGCCTCGGAAAGCAGGATCTGGTGGTTCTTTTCGTCCACCCAGAAGTCGCCCGGCCCCTTCTCCTCGGCCTGGCGGCTCAGCATTGGCGCCACCGCGTTCATGCGCAAATAGATCTCAGTGCGATCCTCCGCCTGCCCCGAAATGATGAGCGGCGTTCGCGCTTCGTCGATCAGGATCGAGTCGACCTCGTCGACGATGGCGTAGCTCAGGCGCCGCTGGTAGCGCTCCTCGACGTGCATCGCCATGTTGTCGCGCAGGTAATCGAAACCGAACTCGTTGTTGGTGCCATAGGTGATGTCGGCGGCGTAGGCCTTGCGCTTCTCCGCCGGCTCCATCTGCGACAGATTGACACCCACGTTCAACCCGAGAAAGGTGTACAGCTTCCCCATCCAGTCGGCGTCGCGCTGTGCCAGATAATCGTTGACGGTAACGATGTGCACGCCGCGACCGGACAGCGAATTCAGGTAGGCCGGCAGCGTGGCGACCAGTGTCTTGCCCTCACCGGTACGCATCTCCGCGATCTTGCCGTCGTGCAACACCATGCCCCCGATGAGCTGCACGTCGAAGTGGCGCATCCGCAGCGTGCGCTTGCCTGCTTCGCGCACCACGGCGAACGCCTCGGGTAATAGGCGATCGAGCGCCGCCCGCTCCACTTCCAGTTTCTTGTCCTCCGGGACTGACGCGGTTTCCTCGGTCAGGCGCTGGCGGAACTCTGCGGTCTTGGCGCGCAGCGCTTCGTCCGACAGGGCCGAGTACTCGGCCTCGAGGGCGTTGATGCGACGGACGATACGGGAGTACTGCTTGAGCAGCCGCTCGTTACGACTGCCAAAGATCTTGGTAAGGACGTTTGGGATCATTGAGATGGCGTCGCGTCCCGGCAGCGACGCGGACAGACCGGTGCGCGGGCCGGGGACGGCCCCGCCGGAGCCCAGCGAAAGGGTGAAATTCTAGCATGGCGGCTTGCGCCGCCGGGTTCGCGGACTACTTGTCGCTGTTGCGGGCGAGTGCGCCACGCGCCGGCAGCGACTTGCCGTTGGCGAGCAGGAATTTCGAGGGGTTCTGCGCGACGCCACGGTAGCGAACTTCAAAATGCAGGTGCGGGCCCGTCGAGCGGCCCGTCGAGCCGACCAGAGCGATCTTGCGGCCGCGCTGCACGACGTCGCCGTCCCGCACGAATAGCTTCGAGGCGTGTGCGTAGCGCGTCACCAGATCGTTGCCGTGGTCGATGTCGACGGCGTGGCCATACTGCGGGTGGAAGCCGGCGAAAACAACCACGCCGCCGGCCGCCGCCACGATCGGCGAACCGGCATCGGCCAGGAAGTCGATGCCCTCATGCATCGCCTGCTGGCCGGTAAAAGGGTCGATCCGCATGCCGAAACCCGAGGCGTTGAACGGCGCGCCCACCGGCATCATCGTCGGCATCAGCTTTTTCTTCACCGCCTGCTCGAACAGCTGCGCTTCCAGCACGCCGAGCATGTCGGTGCGATTCTCCATATTGCGCGATAGCGCGGCGAGCTTGTCGCCGAAGTCGGCCATCGAGAGGTCCTGCGGCGGCAACAGCGTCGCGGCTGCGCCGCCAAGACCCGGAGACTCGGCAAAGCGGAACTCCTGCGGCTTGATGCCCGCGAGCGACGAAAGGCGCTCGCCCAGCGCGTCGAGGCGTGTCAGCTGAGCCTGCATCTCGCCGAGCTTGATCGCCATGGCGTTCAGGTTCTGCTGTACGAATTCGCGCGCGCGATCGGCTTCGCTGCGCTGCGCGGCGAGCACGATCTGCTGCACGAACGGAATCTTGACTTCGGCGGCGAACCGCAGCGTCACCCAGTACAGAGAGGCGGTCATGCCGGCAAGAAGGAACAGCGCAAGCACCAGAGAGCCCACGACGTGGCGGGTGGACACGGTCAAGGTCCGTGCCTTTGCCAGCCGTGCTGGTATCAAGATAATCTGCACACTGCTCTCCCTATTACTGCTACCCCGTGCCTTTCCCCAAACTCGACCGCTTTCTGACGGCCGATGGCGACTTGCAGCCCGTTATTGTCAAAGCGCGAGAAATTCTCAATCTCTCAAGGCTTTGCGACGAGTTCCTGCCGCCAGAGCTGGCCCGCCACGTACGGGCTGCCAACCTCAAGGACGGCCAGCTTGTCCTGCTTGCCGCCAACTCTGCCGCGGCTGCCAAGTTGAAGCTGATCTCCGAAACCCTGGGCAACTTCTTGTCCAAACAGGGAGCGAAGGTTATTGGAGTTTCAGTGAGGGTGCAACCAAGGATGTCACGGTCAGCGGATGCTGCACCGCACAAAAGGGCATTATTGACGCCCGAGAGCCTCGCGGAGCTCGATGCACTGTATCGCCGCTTGCCCGATTCGCCCGCGCGCAACGCACTTAGAGCCATGCTCGAGCGGCATGCGGCGAACGCTACAACGCATCCCACACGCGCTCGAAGAACAACAGGATCAGGATCAGCGCGACACAGAAAAGCGTGACCTTGAACAGCTGCCAGGAGAAGCGCAGGTAGCGACGATCCCCTGACACGATGTACATCACGACCGAGGCGCCGATCGCAAGCGCCGCCAGCAAGCCGACGATTCGCAACAACAGCATTTGACGGCTTGGGCGCGATCGCCGCGGCGATCAGGCCAGCTGTCCGGCAAGGCTGACAATGCCGGCTGGCGCTTCCTCTGCACGCTCAAACGAGACCATCTCCCAGGCGGAAGCGTCGCCGAGCAACTCGCGCAACAGGCGGTTGTTCAGCGCATGGCCGGACTTGTGCGCGCTGAAGGCGCCCAACAGCGGGTTGCCAAGCAGGTACATGTCACCGATCGCATCCAGCACCTTGTGGCGGATAAACTCGTCCGCGAAGCGCAGTCCCTCGGTATTGAGAACGCGGTACTCATCGAGCACCACCGCGTTGTCCAGGCCGCCACCGAGCGCGAGGCCGGAATCGCGCAGCGCCTCAACGTCATGCATGAAGCCGAAAGTGCGCGCTCTCGCGATTTCCTTGAGGTACGAGGTTTCGGCGAAATCGATCGTCACGGATTGGTTGGTTCGGTCGATGACCGGGTGGTTGAAAATGATCGAGAAGGAGAATTTCAACCCTTCATACGGCTCGAGGCGCGCCCATTTGTCGCCGTCCCGGACTTCGACGCGCTTCTTGACCCGCAGGAAACGCTTCGGCGCGCCCTGTTCTTCGACTCCGGCTTGCTGCACGAGCAGGGCGAACGGCGCGGCGCTGCCGTCCATGATCGGCACCTCGGGCCCGTCCAGATCGACGTAAACGTTGTCCACCCCGAGTCCGGCGAGCGCGGACATCAGGTGCTCAACGGTATAGATCTTCGTTTCGCCGTCGTTCAGGCAAGTGGAGAGCCGCGTCTCACCGACCCGGTCGGCGCCTGCGCGGATGTCGACCGGAACCGGCAGATCGACGCGCCTGAACACGACACCGGTGTCAACCTGTGCGGGTCGCAAAGTAAGAGTGACCTTGAGGCCGGTGTGCAGGCCAACGCCGGTGGCGCGGGTCAAGGTCTTGAGCGTACGTTGCCGAAGCATTTATAAGTCTTTGTGCGAGTTGCGGATTGTAGCAGAGCGCAGGTTGCGCTTCGATGGTCGCATGGCTGCCGGAGCGCCGGCAAGGAAGGGCGCTCCGGACGCCACGCTTCGACCGCGCGGTGCCCCGGGCATCGAGGGCCTGCGCGCCGCCTCAGTCGGCCTGCTTCCGCAGAAAGGCGGGAATGTCGTACTTCTCCATCCCGCTTTGCTGCAGCGCTTCGACCTGCGAGGCGCGGTTTTTGCGAATTACTGCTGGCGCATCGAGCTGATGGTAGTCCACCGCGCCGCCCACCGGTTGGTTGTCGGTGCCGGTCTTCTGCGTCATCACCAGCTGAGGCTTCGGCTGGCGCACCGCGGCAGGCGCGCCGAGCCCGGTCGCGACAACCGTGACGCGCAGGTCCTCGCTCATCTCGGTGTCGTATACGGCACCGAAGATGATCGTGGCGTCGTCCGCCGCGAAGCTGCGGATGGTGTTCATTACGGCCTTCACCTCGCCGTGCCGCAGGCTCTCACGCGTGGCGGTGATGTTGACCAGCACGCCTCGCGCCCCCGCAAGCTGCACACCTTCGAGCAACGGACTCGCGACAGCCTGCTCGGCCGCAATGCGTGCGCGGTCGATGCCGCCCGCGGCGGCCGAACCCATCATCGCCATGCCTTGCTCGCACATTACAGTGCGCACGTCCTGGAAGTCGACGTTGATCAAGCCCGGGCAATTGATGATTTCGGCGATGCCGGCCACGGCGTTGTTGAGAACGTCGTCCGCCGCGCGGAATGCCTCATCCATCGTCACATCCTCGCCCAGCACCTCCTCGAGCTTGTCGTTCAGCACGACGATCAACGAGTCGACGTGCTGCGAGAGCTCCTGGATGCCCTCCTCGGCCACGCGCATGCGCCGCGTGCCCTCGAAGCCGAACGGTTTAGTCACCACCGCTACGGTCAACACACCGAGCGAGCGCGCCACTTCGGCCACCACCGGGCCGGCGCCCGTACCGGTGCCGCCACCCATACCCGCGGTGATGAACACCATGTGCGCGCCGGCGATTGCCTCCTCGAGGCGCTCGCGGTCGGCGATCGCCACCTGGCGCGCCTCCTCGGGCTTGGCGCCCGACCCGAGCCCGGTGGTGCCGAGCTGGATCTGGTTGCGCGCGTTGTTGCGCGCAAGCACCTGAGCGTCCGTATTGACGGCGATGAATTCGACGCCCGCCACGCCCTTCTCGATCATGTGATTGATGGCGTTGCCGCCGGCGCCACCGACCCCGATCACCTTGATGACCGGCCCTGCACCTTGACTATCTACGATCTCGAACATGCTGTTGCCTCCTTGCCGTGAAATTCCACAATGCGTTGCAAGGCGGAACACCGTGCCGCTTTGCAACGCCAACTTTCTGAACAAACCATGCTCAGAAATTCCTTTGAAACCATTCCCGCATCCGCGCCAGCACGGCCTTAACCGAGCCGCTCTGGCGTGAAACGAGTCCTTGCTGGTGCTGCTCGATGCCATCGAGAAGCAGCCCGACGGCGGTGGCGTAGCGCGGATTGCGCACCACCTCCGCGAGCCCGCCCGAATACCTCGGCACGCCCACGCGCACCGGCATGTGGAAAATCTCCTCGCCGAGCTCGACCATGCCCTGCATCACCGCGGAACCGCCGGTGAGCACAATTCCAGAGGACAGCAGCTCCTCGAACCCGGACTCGCGCAGCACCTGCTGCACCAGCGAGAACAGCTCCTCGGCGCGCGGCTCGATCACCTCGGCGAGCGTCTGGCGCGACATCACGCGCGGGCCGCGGTCGCCGATGCCAGGCACCTCGATCATCTCGTTCGGGTCGGCCAGCTGACGCAACGCCACGCCGTGCCGGATCTTGATGTTCTCCGCCTCCGCGGTCGGGGTCCTGAGCGCCATGGCGATGTCATTGGTGATCTGGTCGCCGGCGATCGGGATCACCGCCGTATGCCGGATCGCCCCGTGCGTGAACACCGCGATGTCGGTGGTGCCACCGCCGATGTCGATCAGGCACACACCGAGGTCGCGCTCGTCCTCCGAAAGCACTGCACGGGACGAGGCGAGCGGCTGCAGAATCAGGTCGTTCACCTCGAGCCCGCAGCGGCGCACGCACTTGATGATGTTCTGCGCCGCCGAGACCGCGCCGGTGACGATGTGCACCTTGACTTCGAGACGCACGCCCGACATCCCGATCGGCTCGCGCACGTCTTCCTGTCCGTCGATGATGAATTCCTGCCTGAGAACGTGCAGGATCTGCTGATCGGTCGGGATATTGACCGCGCGCGCTGTGTCGATCACCCGATCAACGTCGAGCGCGCTGACCTCGCGGTCCTTGATCGCCACCATGCCGGTGGAGTTGAAGCTGCGAATGTGACTGCCGGCGATCCCGGTGAAGGCCGACGCGATCTTGCAATCGGCCATTAGCTCGGCCTCCTCGAGCGCACGCTGAATCGCGCTCACCGTCGCCTCGATGTTCACCACCACGCCCTTCTTCAGACCCTTCGACTCGTGGCTGCCCATGCCCAGCACGTCAAACGTCCCGTCGGGCGCCAGCTCGGCCACCAGGGCCGCCACCTTGGAGGTGCCGATATCCAGGCCGACGATCAGGTTCTTATTTTCTTTCGGCATGGCTCAGCTCGTTCCACGTGGCGGCGTTTCGCGTTTGGGTTCCAGCACCCGCAGCGCAAAGCCGTTCGGGTAGCGCAGGTCGACGTATTCGTGGCGCTGCGCAAGGCGACCTAGCGTCTGCGCGTATACGGCGACGAAACGCGCCAGGCGCGCATCCGCCGGATGCGCGGACGCGTCGCGCCCGAGCACGATCGTGAGCCCGTCCGCCAGACGCAGCTGCCAGGCGAAGCGCGAAGAAAGGATTACTTGCTCGAGCGGCGAGCCGAGCGGAGCAAGCAGCTCCGCATAGGAACGGTAACGCCGCGTCACTTCGCCCTCGGTCCCTGCGGGGCCCGCGAAAAGCGGCAGCGGCGCGGTGCTGCTCGCCGAGAAGCGCTCGCCGTGGGTGTTGACCAGAGCGTCGTCGCCCCATCGCGCAAACGCCACATGCTCTTCGATCGTCACATCGAGCCGGTCGGGCCACACGCGCCGGACCTGGACGCGCCGCACCCAGGGCAGCGCTTCGAGCCCCGCGCGCAGCGCACCGAGTTCGACGGCGAAGAAGTTGCCGTTAATGCGCCTATCGGTGGCGCGCTCGAGCTCGGCGCGCGAGGTGTGCTCCAGCGTGCCGCGCACCGTGATCTCGCGCAGCGGGAACAGCGGCGAGCGCAACAGCCACTGCGCGCCCGCGAACAGGAAGATCAGCGCTGCGACGCCGGTCAGCAGCGCGGCAATGGTGTTGAGCAGGCGCGGGTTATGCCACATGCGAGCCTTCCGCGCTGTCCACACGCGCGCCTTCGAGGATCTTGGTGCACAGGTCCTCGTACGAAAGGCCGACCGCGCGCGCGGCCATCGGCACCAGCGAGTGGTCGGTCATTCCTGGCGAGGTGTTCACCTCGAGCAAGTAGGGCTTGCCCGCGCGATCGCACATCAGATCGACCCGCCCCCAGCCGCGGCAGCCTAGGGCGTGAAACGCCTTGACGCACAGCGCCTGGATGGCACGCTCTTCGGCCGCCGGAAGGCCGCAGGGCACGATGTAGCGCGTGTCGTCCGACACGTATTTCGCCTGATAGTCGTAGAAGTCGCGCGGCGTCTCGAGCTTGATCAAGGGCAGCGGCTGGCCGTCGAGGATGCCGGCGGTGAGCTCGATGCCGTCGATGAATTTCTCGGCGATCACCTGGCGGTCGTAATTCACCGCGAGCGAGAACGCCTCCTCGAGTGCGCCCGCGCGTCGCACCTTGCTCATGCCGATCGACGAGCCTTCGTTGGCCGGCTTGACCATCAGCGGCAGCCCGAGGCGATCCGCGACGCCCCGCAAGTCGGCCCCGGCGTCGAGCCGCTCGTAAGGCGGCGTCGGGATGCCGCTCGCCTGCCACAGCAGCTTGGACCGGATCTTGTCCATCGCCAGCGCCGAGCCGAGCACACCGCTGCCTGTGTAGGGAATGCCGAGCCATTCGAGGATGCCCTGCAGCGTGCCGTCTTCGCCGAAGCGGCCGTGCAGCGCGATGAACACGCGCTCGAAGCGCTCGCCGATCATCTCGTCGATGTCGCGCTTGGCCGGGTCGAACGGGTGCGCATCGACGCCGCGGCTGCGCAACGCATTGAGCACCATGGTGCCGCTCTTGAGCGACACTTCACGCTCGGCCGAGCGGCCGCCGAGCAGCACGCCGACCTTGCCGAAGGAGGACCCGCTCACGCCGACACCTCCCCCACGATGCGCACCTCGGGCTGCAGCTCCACGCCGGTCTTCTCCTTCACCCGGGCACGCACCGTGGCGATCAGCCATTCGATATCCGACGCTTTCGCCGCGCCTTTCGGGTTGACGATGAAGTTGGCATGCTTCTGCGAGACGCTCGCTCCGCCGCGCTCGAGACCCTTCAGCCCGCATGACTCGATCAACCGGGCAGCCGCGTCGCCGATCGGATTGCGGAACACGCTGCCCGCGTTGGGCAGCGACAGGGGCTGCGAGGCAACGCGCTTGCCGAGAAACGCCTTGATGCGCGCAAGAGAGGCCGCGCCCTCGGCATCGCTCAAGCGGAAGTAGGCCGCGGCAAACCACTCGTCCTCGCCGAGCCGCCCGCCGGTCTTGAGCTCGCAGTGCCGGTAGCCGATCTCGAACTCGTCGTGCTCGCGGGTGTGGAGCGCGCCGCTTCTGTCGACGGTGACGGCGCGCTCGACGATGTCCCAGGTCTCGCCGCCGTAACAACCCGCGTTCATGGCCAGCGCGCCGCCCACGGTGCCCGGCACTCCGGCGAGAAACTCCGCACCGCCGAGGTTGTTGCGGGCGGCAAAGCGCGCCACCTTCGGACTCGCGACCCCCGCCTCGGCGTAAATGCGCCCGATGACGATCTCCGGTCGCAGCGCTGCCGAGTGCATCAGCACGACGGTGCCGCGAAAGCCGCCGTCGCGCACCAGCAGATTCGAGCCGAGGCCGACGAACAGCAGCGGCTCATTCTCGGGTAAGCGAGCGAGAAACGCGGCGAGGTCGTCGATGTCCGCGGGACGGTAGCAGCGCTCGGCCGGGCCGCCGGCGCGCCAGCTGGTATGGCGCGCCATCGGCTCGGCTCGGCGCAGCTCGCCTCGCAGCCCCTGAAGATTCAGCGTCTCGGAGATGTCCATGCGCCGGGCCACCTCAGTCCTCGCGCCGCGCCAGTTGCGCCGGCACGCCACCGATCGATCCGGCACCCATGGTCAGCACCACATCGCCATCCTTCGCTACGCGCTGAATCGCCTCCGGCATGTCGGCGATGTCCTCGACGAACACCGGCTCCACCGCACCCGCCACGCGCACCGCGCGCGCAAGTGAGCGGCCGTCGGCGGCAACGATCGGGGATTCGCCGGCCGGGTACACGTCGGCAAGCACCAGCGCATCAGCCGTCGAGAGCACCTGGACGAAGTCCTCGAACAGGTCGCGCGTGCGCGAGTAGCGATGCGGCTGAAAGGCGAGCACCAGCCGGCGCCCTGGAAATGCGCCGTGCGCAGCTTCGAGCGTTGCGGCCATCTCCGCGGGGTGATGGCCGTAGTCGTCGACCAGCGTGAAGCGGCCGCCGCTCGCGAGCGCGATATCGCCGCAGCGCTCGAAGCGCCGCCCGACCCCGTGAAACTCCGCAAGCGCCTTGGCGATGGCGGCGTCGGTAGCGCCCACCTCGCTCGCGACCGCGATCGCCGCCAGCGCGTTCTGCACGTTGTGCCTGCCCGGCAGGTTGAGCGAGAGCTCGAGCGCCGGCGCCTTGTCCCGTCGCACGCGAAACCGCATCGCACCGGCCGCATGCTCGACGGCCTCGGCGCGCACCATGGCGTCCGCCGCAAAGCCGTAGGTGATGACCGGCTTGGAGACGAACGGCAGGATCTCGCGCACGCACGGGTCGTCCGCGCACAGCACCGCGCTGCCGTAGAACGGCAGGTTCTGCAGAAACTGCACGAAAGCTTGCTTGAGGCGGGCGAAGTCGTGCTGATAGGTGTCCATGTGGTCGGCGTCGATGTTGGTCACCACCGCAATCACCGGCTGCAGATGCAGGAACGAAGCGTCCGACTCGTCGGCTTCGGCGACGATGAAATCCCCTGCACCGAGGCGCGCGTTCGAGCCGGCGGCCTCGAGCCGCCCGCCGATGACGAAGGTCGGATCGAAGCCGGCCTCGGCGAGCACGCTCGCTACCAGGCTGGTGGTCGTGGTTTTGCCGTGGGTCCCGGCGATCGCGATGCCCTGC
>JBFKUL010000008.1:0-26544 GCA_041635755.1 Burkholderiales bacterium
CAAGGAGGGTTTCGCCAACCTGATGGCGGCCAAGGCCGCCGCGGCGATCGTGCCCGAGCTCGAGCCCTGGAGCGCGTTCCATGCGCTCAAGACGAGCGCCTACCGCACGGATGTCACGCGCGGTACCACCGCGATCTGGCAGCCGCTCGAGAATCTCTCGGCCGCGAAGTCTGCCTACGGCGCGATCGTCTACTCGAAGGGCCCGGCGGTGCTGCGCCAGGCCGAGTTCTATCTCGGCGAGGCGCGTTTTCGCAGCGCGGTGCGCGATTTCTTGAAGCGCCATGCCTATGGCACTGCCGACTGGAACGATCTGGTGCGTGCGCTCGAGCGCGCGAGCGGGCGAAAGCTCACGCGCTGGGCGCAGGCCTGGGTACGCCGCCCCGGTATGCCCGCGATCGAGCTGCGTCGAAGGGGCGCAGGCGTCGAGCTCGTGCAGCGCGACACGCTCGGGAGCGACGCGCTCTGGCCCATGCACTTGACGATCGTCGCTGCCGGTGCCGATGGCGCGCTGCACGAGCGCAACGTGCGGCTCGAGCGCCGCCGCACCGAGGTCAAGTTTCCCGGCCCGGCGCGCGCGCCAAGCTTTGTCTACGCCAACCACGGGGATTTCGGCTACGGGCGCTTCCTGCTCGACGCCAGGAGTCGCGCCGCGGTGCTTGCCGAACCGCTCGTTGTGCCCGGCGGGCTGCTGCGCGCGCAGATCACCGAGGCACTGTGGGAGGCGGTGCGCGATGCCGAGTTGGCACCGCTGGAGTTCTTGCGCTATGCGCTAACGGTCGCGGCGGAAGAGCGCGACGAGATCGCGCTTGCCGCGCTGCTCGGACACGTCGCGACGGCGTTTCGCCGCTACCTGTCCGACGCGCAGCGCGGCGCGCTCGCGCCGCGGCTCGAGCCTTTGCTCGCCGAGGGCATGCGTGCCGAGGCGCCGGCGACGCGGAGAATCCTGTTCTTTCGGGCGCTTGCGGCGACTGCATGGTCCGAGGCGGGCCTGGCCGAGCTGAAGGCGCTGCTTGCCGGACGCGCCGATGGCCCCGGCGTCGCGCTCACCTCGCGCGACCGCTACCGCATGATCACGCGATTGCTCGCGCGCGGCGATGCCGACGCAGACGCACTGCTCATCGCGCAGTCCGAGGCTGATCGCAGCGACGATGGTCGGCGCTACGCGTTCGGCGCCAGCGCCGCGCGCGCAGACGCCGAAGCGAAAGCGGTGCTCTTCCGGCGCCTCCTCGAGGACGCCGGGCTGCCCGAGAGCTGGGCCGAGGAGGCGCTCGGCCCGCTGAACGCGCCCGAGCACGCCGCGCTCACGCTGCCGCTCCTTGCCGAAGCGCTTGCGCGCCTGCCCGAGCTCAAGCGCACGCGCAAGATCTTCTTCGTCGAGCACTGGCTCGGCGCCTTTCTCGGCGGACAGCTGGGGGCGCAGGCGCTCGGCGAGGCGCGCGCCGCGATCGCGCGGCCCGGGCTCGAGCCGGACCTGCGGCGCAAGCTTCTCGAGGCGACCGATGGACTCGAGCGGGCGGTGCGGATCCGGGCCCGCTTCGCCGCCGGATAGGCCGGCATGCGCGCGCCGGACGATGCGCGTCATTGACAATCCGTGCGCCGGACCAGACTATCTCCCCCGACGCATCGAATCTCTGGGAGGAGGATCGCCATGTCGTGCACGCTGTTCAGCAACACACTGACCGTTGGAAAACGCGCTGTATTTGCCGCTTTGGTCGCATCTTTGGCGCTGGCCGGCACACCCGTGCTCGCCCAGGGCAACTATCCGAGCCAGCGGCTCAACTGGACCATCGCCTTCGGACCGGGCGGCGGCAACGACATCATGTCGCGCACGCTGATCTCGATCCTCGAGAAGTACAAGCTTTATCCGGAAACCATCGTCGCCGAGAACAAGCCCGGCGGCAGCGGCGCGGTCGGCTGGGGGTTTCTGTTTAGCCAGAAGGGCAACCCGTACCACGTCTCGACCACCAGCGGCAGCTTCATCACCACGCCCCTGCAGGCGAACACGCCGTGGCAGCCCGCGAGCTTCACGCCGGTCGCGCTGCTCGCCTCGGACGACATGCTGCTGCTAGTGAACAAGAACTCCAAGATCACGAGCCTGAAGGAGTTCATCGACGCGGCAAAAGCGAAGCCCCCGTCGATCGGCGGCATCGGCGCGGTCAATATCGACTTCATCGTGCCCAAGCTGGTCTCGGAGAAGGCCGGCTTCACGTTCAGCTACGTCTCGTTCAACAAGCAGGGCGAGCTGATCACCGCGCTGCTCTCCGGTGCGCTCGATGCCGCGATGTCGAACCCGGGCGAGGTGCTCGGTCTGCTTCAGTCGGGCGACATGCGCGCGCTCGCGTTCAGCGGCAAGTCGACCCCGAAGGCGCTCGGCAACGTGCCGACCTTCGCCGAGCTGGGCTACGACATCGGTATTGCGCTGCCACGGGGACTGGTGCTGCCGCCCGACGTGCCGAAGGAGGCGCAGCAGTGGTGGATCGACACCATGAAGAAGGTCGTACAGACGCCCGAGTGGAAAGCGTACATCGAGAAACAGCTTCTCACCGAGAACCTGCTCTACGGCGAGGATTTCCGCACCTTCCTGACGAAGACGCAGGGCACCTTCGCCGACATCCTCCGGAAATCGGGCGCGATCAAGTAGCAGGCGCAGCGTGCAGGTCTCTCGGGGCCCCACCGGCGGGGCGATGGGTGGTCGCGCCCTGCGCGCGGGGTTCCTGCTCGCGCTGCTGTTCGCTGCGGGCTGGTACACCTGGACCGCGTTCACCGAGCTGAACTACCTGTCCTCGGCCGGGCGCCTCGGGCCCGGGTTCTTTCCGCGCCTCATTGGCGCGAGCCTGGTGCTGCTGCTCGTCTACAGCTTCTTCGCGGACCTGCGGCGCGATCCGCCCGAGGGCGCGATCTCGCCCTACTGGCGCACCGCCGCGGTCGTGGCGTTGCTCTGCGCTGTATTCGTCGGCCTGCTGGATCTCGTCGGCGGGCTGCTGGCGATGGTCGCGTTCATGGCGGGCGCGCTCTGGTTCCTGAACCGCGGGCGCACGCTGCAAAGCGCGCTGGTGGCGATCCTGCTGCCGCTCGCGCTGTACCTGATGTTCAGCGTCTGGCTCAAGGCCACGCTGCCACGCGGGCTGCTCCCGCTGCCGTTCTGATGGAGGTTCTCGACCACCTGCTGCTCGGGCTGTCGGTTGCGTTGACGCCGATCAATCTTGCCTATCTCTTCGCCGGCGTCATGATCGGCATGATCGTCGGCATCATTCCCGGCTTCGGTCCTGCGGCCGGCCTTGCCATCCTGCTGCCCATCACCTTCGGCATGGACCCGACCAGCGCCGTGATCATGCTGGCCGCGATCTACTACGGCTCGATGTACGGCGGCACCATCACCTCGATCCTGCTCAACACGCCGGGAGAATCCTCGACCGTGGCGAGCACGTTCGACGGCTATCCCCTCGCGCAGCAGGGCCGCGCCGGGCCCGCGCTCGTCATGCAGGCGGTGGCCTCGTTCGTCGGCGGCACGCTCGGGGTGATTCTGATCACCGTGCTTGCACCGCTGTTCTCGCAAGTGACGCGCAGTTTCGGTCCGCCCGAATTCTTCCTGCTGGTGATGATGGGGCTTGCGACGCTCATCGTCATGGTCGGCGGCCATTGGCGCTACGGCCTGATCTCGGCGCTGATCGGCTTTGCGCTCGGCACCGTCGGGGTCGACCTCGAGACCGGACAGACGCGCTTCACGTTCAAATCGGCGGAGATGATCGGCGGCATCGATTTCATTCCGATCGCGATCGGCCTGTTCGGCCTGGGCGAGCTGTACTACGCGCTGTACATGGGTCTGCACCTGAAGGGCAGCGGCGGCATCGTGCGCTACGACAAGGAGCAGCGCTTCTGGCCCGACGCCCGGGATTTCATCGAGACGAAGTTCAGTCTGGTTCGAGGCTCGCTGCTCGGATTCGCGATCGGCGTGATTCCGGGCGCCGGTGCCACCGTCGCCTCGCTGATGGCCTATTCGCTCGAGAAATCCGCTTCGCCCACGCCGGAAAAGTTCGGCAAGGGCGCGATGGCAGGCCTGGTCGGGCCGGAGGCAGCCAACAATGCCGCCTCTTCGGGCGCCATGGTGCCGCTGCTCACGCTCGGCATTCCGGGCTCGGCCTCGACCGCGGTGCTGCTCGCCGCGTTCGTTCTGTGGGGTTTGACGCCGGGGCCGCTGCTGATGGCACAGAAACCCGAATTCGCCTGGGGCCTGATCGCGAGCATGTACCTGGGCAACATGGCGTTGCTCGCGCTCAATATCTTCGCGATTCCGCTGTTCGTGCTGATGATCAAGCTGCCGTACCGCATTCTCGCGCCGGCGGTGATCCTGATCTGCACCATCGGCACCTACAGCGTGAATGGCAGCATCGTCGAGACTTGGTTGATGTTCGCCGCCGGCCTCGCGGGCTTTTTCATGCGGCTGTACGGCTTTTCGCCGGCGGCGCTGGTGCTCGCGCTGGTGCTCGGACCGCTCGCCGAGCAGTCGCTGCGCCAGACGCTCACCATTTCGCGCGGCTCGTTCGGCATCTTCCTGGACCGGCCGATGTCGCTGTGGATCCTGGCCTTTACGGCCGCGGTGCTGACGGCGGGGATCCTGCTGCGCCGCGCGCGGCGTGGGCGGTAGCGGCGCGGCGTCGAGCGGCCGCGCCCGGACGTCGATGGCGTCGGCCCGGATGGGCGCGGGCGGTCTCGGGCAGATGACGGTTGTCCGGCGCGCGATTAGATTAATATCCGAAAGCAGCAACTCATCAGGGGGAGATGCACATGGCGGCAAGGAATACGGCCAAGGCCTCGGGGCCTAGGAAAGCGGCGAAACCGGCGCCCGCGGCAGCCCGGAAGGCTTCCAGGAAACCCGCCAAGCGCTCGGCGGCAAAACGTGCGGCCAGTTTTGCCCGAAAGCTTGGCAAGAGCATCGGCAAAGGGTTTCAAAGTGCGAAGAAAACAGTCGCCGTGGCGACGTCCTCGGCAGCCCGGCAGGCGGCAAAGAACGTCCCGGCGGTGAAGCGCGCGGTGAGCAAGGCGATTGGCAGCGCCAAGGCCAGGATTGGCGACGCCAGCCAAGCAGTCGGGCAAGCTGCCAGGAACGCCGAGCGCTATGCGGCACAGGAAATTCCGCGCGCCAAGGTTGCAGCGCGCAACGCCATGCAGCAGGCGGAGTCGAGGCTCGGGCAGGCGAAGGCGGCGGTCGGGACCGCGGCGCAGCGCGCAGGACGCTATGCCGAAGAACAGCTCCCGCAGGCCAAGGCGGCGGCACGCAACGCCGTGCAGGGCGCGCAAAAGCGACTCAGCGTGGCGAAAACCGCGATCGGGACGGCCGCGCGCAGCGCGGAAACCTACGTTGCGCAGCGCGTCCCGGAGGTCGGGCGTGCGGCGAAATCGGCAGCAGAAAAAGTGGCGAACAAAATTGTACCGGCCAAGAAAGCGGGCCAGGGCGCCGTCGAGGATGCCGACAAGCCGCTCGGGCCGACACCGCCGGCCGCCAACGAAATGAACAAGGAAGCCATCGACACCCCGTCCTCCGGCACGAGCGAGGCGGACAAACAGGGGAAGCCCGAGGCTTGATCCGACCCGGGACGCTATAGTCCGGCGAGCAGGGCGAGCCCGGACAGAATCAGAGCCGCGCTCGCCACCCGCGAGGTCACGCCGCGGGCGGGATAAAGCTTCTCGACGAAAACGAAAGCCGCAATCAGCGCGACCCACAAGAGGTTCATGACCCCGGCAACGAAGAGCAGCAGCATCAGCGCCCAGCAGCAGCCGACGCAGTACGCGCCGTGCTCGAGCCCCATCCTGAAGGCCCCGCCCGATCCGGCGCGCCAGCGCGTGACGAAGAATTCGAGCGGGTTCGTGCATTTGCTCAGGCATGTCTGCTTGAGCGGGGTGAGCTGATACACGCCGGAGGCGATAAGCGCGAGCGCACCCAGCCCAACGCTTGCCGTCGCCATCGCCGGCGTCAGCAATGCCTCATGCTCGAGCAGCGCCTGCAGCAGCGTCGCCGCCACACTGAAGCCGGCCCACACCAGGAGATAGGCGCCGGCGAAAATCCAGACGCCCGGCAGGACCGTCCCCTGGGCGCCGTTTTTTCGCACCAGCGCGCCATACAGAAGGATGGTCGGCGCGGCGCTTGGCAGCATCATGCCGGCCATCATCACCGACCACATGAGGAACGTGAGAGCGAGCGCACCGAAATCTGACGAGCGCGGCACGGCGGCCATCGCCATGGCCGCATGGTCCATGCCCGCGGCCATGTGCCATAGATAAAGCCACGCGAACGCGACAACCGCGGTCAAGCTCCCCAGCACGACCCTGCGGTCGTGCCGCAGGGTAGCCTCGATGCCGCGCTCGAGCGCCGCTGGCGCGCCTACCCCTTCCATGCGAAGGGCGCGAAGTGACCGTTGCGCGTGCCGCTCGTATCCTTCCACTTGATGCCAAAGGCATTGAATATACTGCGCGTGGCCTTCGCCAGCCCGAGGCGGGTATTTACCGGATGCGCGGTGTTGTCGAGGTAGAGCGGCTCGCTGGTGCGCACGGCGCCGGCGATGCCTTCGCAGGCCTGGTCGATCAGGTCGCCGGCCTTGACGTTGAAATTCAGGCCTTTCATCTCGAACTTGATCGGGCGTTTCTCCACGCCCGCGACCTTGCCGACCAGCGGTCCCAACGCCGCCATCGGGCCACCGGCCGCGCCGGTGGCGATGGCGCTGATGGCCTCGACCTGCTTGTCCGAGGCGCGCTCATCGACGATCAGTCCGACGGTGATGTTGCCCTCGGCCATGGCCTTGGGCGCATGCATCACGACGATGAACGACAGGCCGTCGAGCTTGACGCCGTCCTTTTCGCCTTTGTCGATGCGCATCGCGATTGCGGCCTTGCATTCGCCTTCGGTTGGCCGCGCCGTGAGGTGCGACGGCGCGCAGGGACAAAGGTAGGTGCAGTTGCACGTTTCCATGTACTGGCCTTCGATGCGCCAAGACGCCATTCTTGATCTCCTTGAAGAATTTCCGAACTATAGCCGCCGAAAGCGACGACCAGCCACCGACATCTTAAGTCAGGCTACTTCATCTTTGCAGAAGGCTGCAAGCGCGGAATCGCGCAGGCTTCTGCTTTTGGAACGCGCCGAGAATCCGCGCCATCGTCGGGCGAGTATCATCTGAACGTGTCAGGGCCCCGAAAAAGGAGCTGACGCAGATGTCGACCAGCGATCTCAGGCAGCGCCTCGCGGCGATTCTCGCCGCGGATGCCGCAGGCTACTCGCGCCTGATGTCGGCCGACGAGCGCGCCACCGTCGCAGCGCTCGATGCGGCGCGTGCGGCGTTCAAGAAACAGATCGAATCGAACCAAGGGCGCGTCATCGATATGGCGGGCGACTCGGTGCTGGCGGTGTTCGAGACCGCGATCGGCGCGGTCTCGGCCGCGCTGGCTGTTCAGAAGGCACTCTGCACGGTCACGAACGAGCAGCCCGAGCATCGGCGCATGCGTTTCCGCATCGGCGTGCATCTGGGCGACGTGATGGAAAAAGCCGACGGCACGGTGTACGGCGACGGCGTCAATATTGCGGCGCGCCTGCAGGGACTCGCCGAGCCCGGCGGCATCACGGTGTCCGATTCCGTGCGCACGGCGGTGCGCACCAAGGTCGCGGCGGACTTCGAGGACCAGGGCGAGCAGCAGGTGAAGAACATCGTCGAGCCCGTGCGGGCGTTCCGCGTCCGGGTTGACGGGGCCGCCGCGCCGAAGCGGGCCACCGCCGAAGCCCAATCCCGCGCGACGGCCGGCATGCCCTCGATCGCCGTGCTGCCGTTCCAGAACATGAGCGGCGAGGCCGACCAGGAGTACTTCAGCGACGGCATTACCGAAGACCTGATCACCGATCTGTCCAATCTCTCCGGCGTGCTGGTGATCGCGCGCAACTCGACCTTCACCTACAAGGGCCGTTCCGTCGACGTGCGGCAGGTGGGGCGCGAGTTCAATGTGAGCCACGTGCTCGAAGGCAGCGTGCGACGCGCGGGGGGTCGCGTGCGCATCACCGCACAGCTGGTCGAGTCGGCGAGCGGACATCACGTCTGGGCCGAGCGCTACGATCGAAATCTCGAAGACGTGTTCGCGATCCAGGACGAGATCACGCAGAAGATCGTGACCGCACTCGACGTGCGGCTGCTGCACGGCGAGCAGGCGGCGGGTTGGCGCAAGTCGCTGCGCCGCCCCGAGGCGCTCGACGCGTACTACCGTGGGCTCGACCTGTTCAACCGGGTCACGCGTGAAGCGAACGCCGAGGCCGCGCATTGCTTCGAGCAGGTCATCGGGCTCGAGCCGGATTCGCCGCTCGGGCACCTCGGCATGGCGTGGATCCATCTGAGCGCGTTTCGTTACGGCTGGAGCGACTCGCCGCCCGAATCGCTCAAGCGCGCTGCGGCGCTCGCGGGCCGGGCGCTCGAGCTCGACGAGCGTTGCTCGGATGCGCACGCGCTGCTCGGCTATTACCATCTGGTCAAAGGCGTTCACGACCAGGCGATCGCGGCGGGCGAGCGCGCGGTCGCGCTGAGCCCGAACCACGCCGACAATACGGCCAATCTGGCGTGCAGCTATGCGGTGTCCGACCGACCGGCCGAGGCCATTCCGCTGCTGCAGCGCGCGATCCGGCTGAGCCCGGTCTACCCGACGTGGTATCTCAACATCCTCGGGTTCGCGAATTTTCGGGCCGGCCAGCACGACGACGCGGAGGCGGCGCTCAAGCTGGCCCTGCAGCGCGAACCGGCCAACGCCCGTTGCCGCATGCTCCTGGCGTGGGTGCACCATTCCCGGGGGCGCATCGACGAGGCGCGCCGCGAGGCGCAGGAGATCCTGCGGCAAGATCCAACGTTCCGGCTGAAGGACGTCGAGCCGCAGCTCGCCATCGTCAAGGATCGCACGCTCGTCGCAAGGTACTTCGACGTTCTGCGGGAGCTCGGACTGCAGTAGCGCGATATTCGTCCGATGCGCGCGCTCGGCGCGCGCAGGGCAGCGCGCTTGCAGTACCATCGTTCAGGAGACCGAAGAACCGCCATGTTCACGCCCCCGCAGACGCGCTACGTCAAGAGCGACGGCGTCCACATCGCCTACCAGGTGCTCGGCGAGGGCCCGATCGACGTGGTGTTCGTGCCCGGTTTCGTCTCGAACGTCGAGGCGACCTGGCAGGCGCCCGAGCGCGCAACGTTCTTCCGCCGGCTCGCCTCGTTCTGCCGGCTGATCATGTTCGACAAGCGCGGCACCGGCATGTCGGACCGGACCTCGCAGATCTTTTCCCTCGAGCAGCGCATGCACGACGTGCGCTCCATCATGGACGAGGTCGGCTCCAAGCGCGCGGCGCTGTTCGGCATCTCGGAAGGCGGCCCGATGTCGCTGCTGTTCTCGGCTACCTATCCGGAGCGCGTCCGCGCGCTGGTGCTCTATGGCACCTATGCGCGGCGCTCCTGGGCCCCCGACTACCCGTTCGGCTGGAACGACGAGCGCTGGAGGGCCGTGATCGCGAACGCCGACCGGCACTGGGGCACCGAGCGCTTCGATTTCGGTGTCTGGGCGCCGAGCATCGTCGACGATCCGGTCAAGATGGGGCAGTTCGCCGCCTACTTCCGCGCTTCGGCGAGCCCGGGCACGGTCGTCGCCGTGTGGACGATGAACCGTGAGATCGACGTGCGCAGCGTGCTGCCTTCGACGCGTGTGCCGACGATCGTGATTCACCGCAAGGACGAGCGCGTGCTCGACCTCGCGCACGCGCGATACATTGCGGAGCGCGTTCCGGGTGCGAAGCTGGTCGAGTTGGAGGGCATCGACCACGTTCCGTGGATCGGCGGCGGCGAGGATATTCTTGGCCCGGTCGAGGAGTTTCTCACCGGCGCGCGCCAGGAAGCGCAGTCGGACCGGGTGCTCGCTACGGTCCTGTTCACCGACATCGTCGGTTCGACCGAGCGCGCGGTCGAGCTCGGCGACGCGCGCTGGCGCGGGGTGCTCGAAGCCTTTCACGCACTCTCGAAGGCCCAGGTCGATCAGTTTCGTGGCCGCGAGATCGACACCGCGGGCGACGGCCAGTTCGCGAGCTTCGATGCGCCGGCGCGTGCGGTGCGCTGCGGCGCTTCGATTTGCCGCGAGGCGAAAGGGCTCGGCGTCGAGGTGCGTGCCGGCGTGCACACCGGCGAGGTCGAGCGCATGGGCGACAAGCTCGGCGGGCTCGCGGTGCATATCGGCGCACGCGTGATGTCGCTCGCCGGGCCGGGCGAGGTGCTCGCTTCGAGCACGGTGAAGGACATCGTTGCCGGCTCTGGACTGCAGTTTGAAGACCGCGGCACGCATGCGTTGAAGGGCGTGCCCGGAGAGTGGCGCCTATACCGGGCGGCGGGGTTGTAGGGGACGACGCGGCGCCGGGTTCTCGCCTGCGCCGATGGGCCTCAGCGCTTGAGCGCGGCGCGCAGCGCACGAACCTCTGCCTCGATCACGGGCCTCGCCGGAAATGCGCGTTCGGCGCGCTTGTACCAGTAGCGCGCGTTCGAGGTGTCGCCTTCCATCAGGTGCACGATGCCGTGCGCCCAGCAGGCGAGCGCCTCGTCTTCGTCCTTCTGTACGATCTCATGCGCGGCGCGCCAGTCGCCCCTCTCTAAGTGGGCGAGGGCGGCAGCGAGATCGACCATGCTCAGGCCTTGATGGCTTGCTGCCCGCCATTCTCCGCGTAGGCCTCCTCGCGCACGAGCGCGAGCGCGCGCATCACCGGAAAGTCGTTGAACGAGAACAGACACGCGTCCTCGCTCGCCGAAGCGTTGGCATGCTCGTGCCGCGACCAGGAGGGCACGCAGAACACGTCCTTTTCCTGCCAGTCGTAGCGCACGCCATCGATCACCGAGTGGCCGCGACCCTTGGCCACCTGGTAGAGCACGCTGCCGGTGTGGCGGTGTGCCTTCGTATGCTCGCCCGGGCGCAGGAGTTGCATGTGCGCGCTGATCGTCGCCATTACCGGGCCGCCGGTGACCGGGTTCACGTATTCCATGATCACGCCGTCGAAGGGGGAGCCTTCGCCCGTCTTCGCGGCGCTCAACAGCGCCTCGTAGGTCGGCTCCCACGGGAACTTCAAGAGCGGCGAGTAGCGCTTCGACCAGCTTTCGCGCAGCCAGGTGGGCTGCAGGACCCCGCCGCCATAGGCGAGCCAGGAAGCGTTCTCCGCCTTGCTCGGCTTCTGCACGATCTCTGGGTGAACCTTGTAGAAGTTCGCATCGAGCGCGTTCATCAACGGAATGTCGAGCCCGTCCTGCCAGACGCACTGCGTGCCGATCTTGTCAATGCCATGATCGTGCCAGGTGCCGTTCGGTGTCAGCACGAGATCGCGCGCGCCGAGTGTCATGCGCTCGCCGTCGACCACGGTATAGGCACCGCGGCCCTCCATCACGAAGCGCAGCGCCGAGGCCTGGTGCCGGTGCGCCGAAGTCGCCTCGCCCGCATTCATGATCTGGATGCCGCTGTAGAGCAGCCCGACCGCGGCGCTCCATTCCTTGCGCCCCGGATTGACCAGCATCACTACGCGGCGCGCCGCCTTCTCGGCCGAAACCAGTCCGGGCGCGCGCCGCACCAGCGGCTCGATCGTCTGCCAGCGCCAGATCATCGGCACTGATTTGGGCTGAGGGAACCAGGGCTCGATGTCGTTGGCCACTTCCCACAGCGCGCCGAGCGCCTGCGCCTCGAGCTCGCGGTAATAGGCCTCGAGCTCCGGGGTGTCCTCGACGTTGGCGCGGCCGATCACGTTCTCGCGTTTCATGGTCGCTCTCCTTCGTTCCCCGAGTTTAATCCAGCCTCGCGCGCGGCGGTTGCCCTATGCCCTGGGGAGCGGTTACAGTCTTTTCGATGGGAGCACCATGATCAGCGCCGAGCAAAATGAATTGATGACGCGCGTCGGCCGCGGCACGCCGGCGGGCGCACTGCTGCGCCAGTACTGGCAGCCGATCGCGCTCGCCGAGGAGCTTCCCGCCGAGCGCCCGCTCAAGGCGCTGCACGTGTTCGGCGAGGCGCTGGTGCTGTTTCGAGACGAGCAGGGGCGCTACGGCCTGGTTGATCGCGTCTGCCCGCACCGCGGCGCCGATCTCGCCTACGGACGGCTCGAGGACGGCGGCCTGCGCTGCGCGTTTCACGGCTGGCTGTTCGACGTTGCCGGGCACTGCCTCGAGACGCCCGCCGAGCCCGAGGGCAGCCGCATCTGCGAGCAGGTCCGCCAGAACGCGTACCCGGTGGTGGAGAAGAACGGCCTGCTCTTCGCCTACCTCGGCGCGGGCGAGCCGCCGGCGTTTCCGGCCTTCGACTGCTTCGTCGCGCCCGATGCCTACACCTTTGCCTTCAAAGGATACTTGGAGTGCAACTGGCTGCAGGCGCTGGAAGTCGGCATCGACCCCGCACACGCCTCGTTCCTGCACCGCTTTTTCGAGGACGAAGACCCGGCGGCGGCCTACGGCAAGCAGTTCCGCGACGCCTCGGGCGACACGGCGATGCCGATGACCCGGGTGCTGCGCGAGTTCTCGCGGCCCGAGATCAAGCTCGAGCGCACGGACTACGGCATTCGGCTATTCGCGCTGCGCAAGCTCTCGGAAGCGCACACGCACGTGCGCGTGACCAATCTCGTGTTTCCGCAGGCGATCGTGATCCCGATGAGCGCAGAGATGACGATCACGCAGTGGCATGTGCCGGTGGACGACGTGAGCTGCTACTGGGTGGCGCTTTTCACGAGCTTCGGCGAGCCGGTGAACAAGGCGAAGATGCGCGCGCAACGCCTCGAGCTGTACGCGCTGCCCGATTACAAGCCGCGACTCAATCGCACCAACGACTGGGGCTTCAATGCCGGCGAGCAGCGCAGCAGCACCTATACCGGAATGGGCGACGACATCAACGTGCACGACCAGTGGGCGGTCGAATCGCAGGGGCGCATCGCCGACCGCACGCGCGAGCACCTGGGCAGCACCGACAAGGGCATCGTGCAGTACCGGCGATTGCTGCTGGATGCGATCCGCAGGCAGGGCGCGGGCGAGAAGGCGCTGATGATGCTCGATGCCACGGCGGCGGGGCGGCTGACCGGCCCCGCGGCGATCGACGGCGTCGCGCCAGCGGCGAGCGTCGACGCGTACTGGAAGGAAGCCGACCGCAAGCGCAGGGACGCGGCGGCCTGGCGCCGGCACAGCACCGCGGCGCAGACGGCATGACGCTTCACCGACGCTGCATCGCCGCCGGCGCATGAGCTTCGTCGCGCGTCATGCGCTATGGAACGACGAGCAGCGCGCGGCCGCCAAGCGCGTCGCCCGGGAGATCGAGACGCGCGGACTCGAGGTGGTGCGCTTCTCGTTTCCGGACCAGCACGGCCTCCTGCGCGGCAAGACGCTTGCGGCGAGCGAGGCGGTGGCGGCGCTCGAGACCGGCGTCACCGTGACGACCACGCTGTTCGCCAAGGACACCTCGCACAAGACGGTGTTCCCGGTATTTACGCCGGGCGGTGGCTTCGGGCTCGACGCCATGCAGGGCGGGGCGGACGCATTGATCGTCGCGGATCCACGCACTTTCCGTGTGCTGCCCTGGGCAAAGAACTCGGGCTGGGTGCTGTGCGACCCATACTTCGGCGATGGCAAACCTGTGCCGTTCGGCACGCGCGCGATCCTCACCCGGGCGCTCGAGCGGCTCGGCGAGGCGGGCTTCGGCTACCTCGCCGGGCTGGAGATCGAGTTCCACGTCTTCAGGCTGATCGATCCGCACCTTAAACCGGCCGACGCCGGCCAGCCGGGCACGCCGCCCGAGGTCACGCTGCTCACGCACGGTTACCAGTACCTCACCGAGCTGCGCTATGACCTGCTCGAGCCGGTGGTGGAGATCCTGCGCCGCGAGTTGGCCGGGCTCGAGCTGCCGCTGCGCTCCTTCGAATGCGAGTTCGGCCCAAGCCAGCTCGAGATCACGCTCGGCGCGCTGCCGGGCCTTGGCTCGGCGGACGCGATGGTGCTGTTTCGCAGCGCCGCGAAGCAGATTCTGCGGCGCCATGGCTATCACGCGACCTTCATGTGCCGGCCCAAGCTGCCGAACGTCATGTCTTCGGGCTGGCACCTGCACCAGTCACTCACGCGCAAGGCCGACGGCGCGAACGCTTTCATCCCCGACAAGGCGGGCGCCGAGCTCTCCGCGACCGGGCGACATTTCCTCGGCGGACTGCTGGCGCACGCGCGCGGGGCGGCGGCGCTTTCGACGCCGACGCTGAACGGCTACAAGCGCTACCGTCCTTACTCGCTCGCGCCCGACCGCGTGAGCTGGGGGCGCGACAACCGCGGTGTCATGCTGCGTGTGCTCGGCGGACCGGGCGATCCGGGCACGCGGATAGAGAACCGAAGCGGCGAGCCGGCGGCGAACCCGTATCTTTACTTCGCTTCGCAGGTCCACGCCGGACTGGATGGGCTCGCGCGCAAGCTCGATCCGGGCCCATCGGCCGATACGCCCTACGAGGCCAAGGCCGAGCCGCTGCCGAAAACGCTTGCCGAGGCGCTCGGTTGCCTGCGCGCCGACAAGGTGCTGTGCGAAGGCCTGGGCGCCGGCTTCGTCGATTACTTCTGCCGCATCAAGGAAGCCGAAATCGCGCGCTTCAATCTCGAGGTGAGCGACTGGGAGCAGCGCGAGTACTTCGAGCTGTACTAGGAAAACGAACAGGCGGGCCGACGCAATGGACAAGCGCAGCAGGAGACCGGTAAAGCGATCGCGCATCACGCGGCTGCACGCCGATGGCCGGATCAGCAGCGCACCGGGGGCGGCGCGCCGGGGGCTGCGCGGCATCGCGCTGACGCCGCGCGAGCGCGCGCGCTCGCATGAGCCGGTCTCGAACGTGCTGTACTTCGATCGCGGCAGCGTGCTGCCGCGGCGCGCGGACTACGGCTCGATGATCGCGCATGCGACGCGGCTGTGCCGGGACCGCGTGCTCTACGTCACTCTGGTCGGGCACGCAAACCGCGGTGAATCGCGCTCGGCGGCGAAACTGGTGGCGCTGCTGCGCGCGCGCAACGTCGGCGCGGTGCTGGTGGGACTGGGCGCGCGGCGCGCGCAGGTGCACGTGAAGAGCGCGGGTGCGAGCGAGCCCGCCGGCGACGCCGCGACGCGGCGCGGTCAGGCGCTCAACCGCCGGGTAAACGTGGTGTGGCCCGACTCGACGATCGGCGTCGAGCGCCGGCCGATGGGCCGCAAGGCCAAGCGCGGCGCACGGCGCAGCCGGGCCGGGACGCGCATCCCGTTGTAATCCTTCCCCGGCCAGGGCCGACCAAGGGCGCATGGGGCCGAAACGCACCCAGAACCGATGAAGGAGGACGAGCCATGCTGATGCGCGCGCTGTTTCTGGTGACCGCTGCGACCTTCGCCGGGATCGCGCTGGCGGGCAAGGCGCCGGTGTACGCGGACCGCGACGGCGCGATCCGCGGCTACGACCCGGTCGCGTATTTCACCTACGGCGCGGCGATCAAGGGCTCGCCGCGCATCACGCACGAGTGGCGAGGCGCGACCTGGCATTTCGCGCACAACGAGAACCGCGAGAAGTTCGTTGCCGACCCGGAGAAGTACGCGCCGCAATTCGGCGGCTACTGCGCCTACGGCGTGGCCCAGGGCTATGCGGTGGAGATCGATCCGGCGGCCTGGTCGGTCGTCGGCGGCAAGCTCTACCTCAACTACAGTCCGGGCATCAAGGCGCGCTGGCAGAGCGACGTGCCGGGGTATCTGCGCAAGGCGGAGTCGAACTGGCCGAAGGTTCTGAAGTAACGAGGCGTTTTTGCAGGGCTGCGAGCGGACCGCGGCCGGCGCATTGCGCCCACGCCGGTTCCTCTCGGCGCGTTTCCTGCGTCGATGTACTCTGATCGGAATACACCGAAGCGACCGGAAGGCGATGCTCTATCTGCGGTGTGCCGGCTTGTTGACGCGGCCGCGCTTCTTGCCCCGCGTGGGCGAGCCGGTGCGCGCCTTGGAGCCGTAGCTGAACCGGTTGTCGCCACGCGCCTTGGCCGCCTCGCGCATGCGCGTCTCGGCAATCGTTTCGCGTGCTTTTGCGGCGCCGGTCTTTCTTTTCATGGTAGTCCTGGAAGTATGGGTCGAATGAGGGCGCAATGTTACCTCAACGGCGGGCGCTACACGCCAAGGTAGCGATGCTGCACGTCCTCGCTCGCGGCAAGCGCCTGCGAGTCGCCGCTCCACACGATGCGTCCTTTCTCGAGCACGAAGTGTCGGTCGGCGACCCGCATCAGCGTGCGCACGTCCTTGTCGATGATCAGGATCGAAAGGCCGGCGACCTTGAGCTGCTCGATCGAGCGGTAGATTTTCTCGCGGATGAGCGGCGCGAGGCCCTCGGTGGCCTCGTCCAGGATCAGCAGCTTCGGGTTGGTCATCAGCGCGCGGCCGATGGCAAGCATCTGCTGCTCGCCGCCCGAGAGCTGGTTGCCGAAGTGATTGCGGCGCTCGGCGAGCTCGGGAAAGAGCGCGTGCACCTTGTCCAGCGTCCAGGGCTCGGTCGCGCCGGCGCGGTTGGCGGCGGTGGCGACGAGGTTCTCGCGCACCGTAAGGTTCGGAAACACCTGCCGTCCTTCGGGCACCAGCCCGAGGCCGAGCTGCGCGACGCGAAACGAGGGCAGGCCGTGCAGCGCCCGGTCCTCGAAGCGAATCGAGCCGGCGCGCGGGCGCACGATGCCCATGATCGAGCGCACGGTGGTGGTCTTGCCCATGCCGTTGCGCCCGAGCAGGGTGACCACCTGTCCGGCATCGATCTTGAGCGACACGCCGAACAGCACCTGGCTCATGCCATAGGCCGTCTCGAGACCTTCGACGGCGAGCATTACGCTTCCTCCCCGAGGTAGGCGGCACGCACTTCAGGGTTGACGCGGATCTCCTCGGGCGCGCCGGTGGCGATGATGCGCCCGTACACCAGCACCGAGATACGGTCGGCCAGGCTGAATACCGCGTCCATGTCGTGCTCGACCAGCACGATCGTCTGACGGCCCTTGAGCGTGGAGAGAAACTGCACCATGCGCTGGGACTCCTCGGCGCCCATGCCGGCGACCGGCTCGTCGAGCAGCATGAGACGCGGCTTGGTGGCGAGCACCATCGCGATCTCGAGCTGGCGCTGCTCGCCGTGCGCGAGGTTTGCCGCCAGCACATCGGCGCGTGCGCCGAGGCCGACCTCCTCGAGGATCCGGCGCGCCGGCTCGCGCAGCGCACGGTCGCCCGAGGCGGAGCGCCAGAACCGGTAGCTGTGCCCGGCGTGCGCCTGCACTGCGAGCGCGACGTTGTCCAGCGCGGTGAATTCGCGGTACACGCTGGTGATCTGGAACGAGCGTGCGAGCCCCAGGTGCGTGCGGGCGGGCGCGCGCAGGCGCGTGACGTCTTGCCCGGCAAAGCGAATGCGGCCCGCGTCCGGGCGCAGGTCGCCCGAGAGCTGGCCGATGAGCGTGGTCTTGCCGGCGCCGTTTGGTCCGATGATGGCGTGCGTTTCGCCCGCGCGCACGTCGAGCACCACGCCGTCGGTCGCGCGCAGCGCGCCGAACTGCTTCACGAGATTGCGTACCTCGAGCAGCGCCTCAGCCATCGCGTCGGTCTCCCGGAAGAAGACCCGCGAGCCCGCGCTTGGCGAACAGCACTGCAAGCACCAGCAGCGGCCCGAGGATGATCTGCCAATGCTGCGTCCAGCCCGAGAGCACGTCCTCGAGCAGCAGCAGCACGAAGGCGCCGAGCACCGGCCCGCCGATCGTGCCCAGCCCGCCGAGGATCACCATGAACATCATCTCGCCCGAACGCGTCCAGTGCATGAAGTCGGGCGTCAGGTAGTTGGTGTGGTTGACGAGCAGCATGCCCGCCACGCCGCACATCGCCCCGGCGATGACGAAGGCGACCAGCCGGTAGCGGTAGGGCGCGATGCCGATGGCGCGGGTGCGCGCCTCGTTCGACTTCGCGGCACGGATGACCAGACCGAAACGGGAGTTGACCAGCCGATGCGACAGGTAGAGGAATACGACCAGCACGCCGAGCACCAGGTAGTAGAACGACACGGGGTTGCCGAGATCGATCAGGTCGGCGAGCTGACTCCTCTTGGGCAGTCGCATGCCGTCGTCGCCGCCGTATTCCTCGAGCGAGATGCCGAGGTAATAGAGCATCTGCGTGAAGGCGAGCGTGATCATGATGAAGTAGATGCCGCTGGTGCGAATCGACACCGCGCCGATGACGAGCGCGATGCCGGCCGAAGCTCCCACGGCGACGGCAAGCTGAAGAAAGCCATTGTGAATACCGTGGTGCGACAGGATCGCCACCGCATAGGCGCCGATGCCCAGGTACGCCGCGTGGCCGAAGGAGACCATGCCGCCGTAGCCGAGGATGAGGTTGAGGCTGAGTGCCGCGATCGCGAAGATCATCACCCGGCGCAGCAGGTCGAGATAGAAAGGCTCGTTCAGCGCCGCCGCGACCGGCGGCACGAGCGCAAGCAGCACGAGGCCGGCGACCAGGGCAATCAGGCGCACGTATCGGCGCATGCTCAGCCTCCGCGCGCCCCGAACAGGCCTTGCGGCTTCAACGCGAGCACCACGGCCATCAGCAGGTAGATCAGCATCGAGGCAAGCGCGGGGCCCATGGCCTCGGCGGCGGTGGGCGAGATCATGCTGCCCAGCACGGGCTTCAGAAACGCCCGGCCCATGGTATCCACCATGCCGACGATCACCGCGCCCACCAGCGCGCCGCGGATCGAGCCGATGCCGCCGATCACGATCACGACGAACACCTGGATCAGGATGAGCTCACCCATGCCCGGCTGCACCGCGTAGATGGGCCCGGCGAGCAGCCCCGCCAGGCCCGCCAGCGCCGCGCCGAAACCGAACACAAGCGTGTACAGGAGGCGGATGTTGATGCCGAGCGCCGAGACCATGGTGCGGTTCGAGGCGCCGGCGCGGATCAGCATGCCCAGCCGCGTGCGCGCCACCATGTACCAGAGCAGCAGTGCCACCGCCAGGCCGATGCCGAGGATCGCGACCCGGTAGAGGGGATAGCGCAGGTTGGCGACGATCTCGACGTGTCCCTGCAGGAACGCCGGAATCGAGGCGTAGATCGCCGCACGGCCCCAGAGGATCGCAATCAGCTCGTTGAAGAACAGGATCAGGCCGAAGGTGGCGAGCACCTGGTCGAGATGGTCGCGCTCGTAGAGCGCGCGCAGCACGACGACCTCGACTACGACGCCCACCACCAGCGTCCCGGCGAGTCCGAGCGCCACGCCGGCAAGCCACGACCCGGTCCAGTTGGCGGCCGCCACCGTGAGATAGGCGCCCACCATGTAAAGGGAGCCGTGCGCCAGATTCACGATGTTCATGATGCCGAGCACCAGCGTGAGCCCGGCGGCGAGCAGGAACAGCATGACGCCGAGCTGCAGCCCGTTGAGCGTCTGCTCGACGATGAGGATGGTGTTCATGAGGTAAACAAAAGGGGCACGCCTGAAGCGTACCCCTTACATCGGCGGCCGTGCCGCCTGCGCGATGAGCGGAGTATTGCGCCCGCTCTATCGCGCAAAGGCGAACTGGCGCCGCGCGCCGGCGACCGGATTCGCTACCACTTCATGCCACAGGCCTTGGAGTGCGAATCCATGTGCTTCTCGAACACGGTCTTCTTGATCCGCATCTCGACGCCGTCCCCGACCTTCTCGGCCTGCAGCAGGTAGTAGTTCTGGATCGGGAAATGGTTCGTGTTGTAGGTGAACTTGCCGCGCACAGACTCGAAGTCCGCCTTGCGCATTGCGGCGATCATGCCTTTCTTGTCCGAGAGATTGCCCTTCACCGCGCGTACTGCGGAGTCGATCAGCATGATGCCGTCGTAGCTCTGCGCGCCGTAGAACGAGGGCAGCTTGCCGTACTTCTTCTTGTAGTCGGTGACGTACTTGCGGTTCGCGGGGTTGCTCAAATCCGGGCTCCAGAAGCGCGTCTCCCACTGTCCGATGGCCGCGTCCTTCACGGCCGGGATCGACAGCTCGTCCACCGTATACACCGAGTACAGCGGGACTTGCTGGCGCAGACCGGCCTGCGTGTACTGGCGCAGGAACTGGATTCCCATGCCACCGGGGTAGAACACGAAGACGGCCTTCGGGTTCTTGGAGCGCAGCTGGCTGATCTCGGCCTGGTAGTCGGTTTGCCCGAGCTTGGTGTAGACCTCGTCCACGATCGAGCCTTTGAAGTAGCGCTTGAAGCCCGCGACCATGTCCTTGCCCGCGGCGTAATTGGGCGCCATGACGTAGACGTCGCTCAGGCCCAGGTCCTGCATGTGCTTGCCCATCGCCTCGGGGGTGGAGTCGTTCTGCCACGAAGTGGTGAAGAACAGCTCGCTGCACTGCTCGCCGGCGAGCTGGTGCGGGCCGGCGTTGGTGCCGATCATGAAGGTGCCGGCTTCGGTGACGGTCGGCGCGACTGCCAGCATCACGTTCGACCAGATGATCCCCGAGACGAAGTTGACCTGATGCTTCTTCAGCATCTCGTCGGCGAGCTGCTTGCCGACGTCGGGCTTGACCTGGTCGTCGCCGTAGATCATCTCGACCTCCTTGCCCGCGATCTTGCGGCCAAGGTGATCGAGCGCGAGCTCGACGGAATTCTTCATGTCCTCGCCGATGACGCCTTGCGGGCCGGAGAGCGTGGTGATGAAGCCGATCTTGATCTTGTTCTGCGCCATCGCCGGCGCGGCCGCGAACGCAGCGGCGAGCAGGCCGACGAAAAGGGCACGTAGAGTCGTACGCATGTCTTTCTCCTTTGGTCTGGATCGCGGCGGCACCCGGTGACGGCGGGCCGGCCGCAGGATAGTGCAGGTTTTTTATAGCGGCGAAACCAGTCTAGCAAGAGTGCCCGGGAGTGTCTAGGAACAGCCCTTGAGCGCACGCCACGGTCCCGGGCGGGGAACCGCTACACTGCGCACGACGCTAAACGAATCCCATTTCCCGCGATGCTCAGGCTCGACAAGGTCACCAAGCGCTTCGGCGCGCGCAGCGTGCTGAACGCGGTCTCGCTCGAGGTCGCGGCCGGCGAGTACGTCGCGGTACTCGGCGAGTCGGGCATCGGCAAATCGACGCTGCTGAACGTCATCGCCGGCCTCGAGCCGGTGGATGCCGGTACGGTGAGCTTCGACGGCGTCGAGCTCACGCGCCTGGACGACGACGCGCTCACGCGCCTGCGTCGCGAGCGCTTCGGTTTCGTGTTTCAGGCGTTTCACGTACTGCCGCATCTGTCGGCGGCGGAGAACGTCGGCCTGCCGCTGCTCCTGCGGCGCGCGCCTCAGGACGAGATCCGGCGCCGTGCCGCGGCGGCGCTCGCCGCGGTCGGCCTGGCCGGACGCGAATCGAGCATGCCGCGCGAGCTTTCGGGCGGCGAGCTGCAGCGCGTGGCGATCGCCCGGGCGCTGGTGGGCGAGCCTGCGCTGGTGCTCGCCGATGAGCCGACCGGCAATCTCGACCCGGAGAACGCGCGCCAGGTATTGCGGCTGTTCGCCGAGCAGGTGCGCGCGCACGGCGCGGCCGGTATCCTCGTGACCCACTCGGAGGCGGCCGCCGCAGGCTGCGACCGGCGCTATCGGCTCACTGCCGAGGGCTTGAAGTCGGTGGATTAGGGCGAAGCGCCGGCTGCGGCGGTCTCGCTATCATTGGGTCCGTCGAAGCGGATCGATGGGTAGAGGTGCGTCTTGAGCATGCATCGTCTGATCGGCGCGGCGTTGGCCGCGCTCCTGCTGCACGCGAGCGCGGCGCTCGCGCAGGTCACGGACCGGGTCAGCCTTCGCTTCAGCGGCGGCATGCCGCTGCCGGGTCGAAGCATCGAAGGCGTCGAGCTTCGCGTCGACCGGGTGAGCTTCGCCGCGCCGGTGCCCGATCACGACATCGACCGCTTCTTCGCCGCGGTCGAAGCAACCCTTGCCGAGCATCGGGTGCTGCGCGACTGGCAGCTCGCGATTCCCGACGCGCCGTGGGTGGAAATCACGATCGAGCTGCAAGGCCGGCGCATACGCCTGCTCTCGGCCCACATGCTGCTCGAGAAATCCGGCCGCAGCGTCGTCACCGAGCGCGGGCTCGAAGGGCTCGAGCGGCAAAGCCGCGAGTCGGTGCTCGCCCGGCAAAGCGAAGCGTTCCGGCGCCATCGGGCGGCCTTCGAGAAGCTGCTCACGCTGACGCTCGAGCACGCCCGCGGCAGGCTCGCGCCCTGAGTGCCCCGCGCCCGCCGGGAACGCCTAGGCCACCCGGTGCAATAGCGCTCGCCCGTCCCGCATGCGCCGCACGTTCTCGAGCGCGAGCGTCAGGCTGCGCGCGAGGGTTTCCTGCGTGAGCCACGCGAGGTGCGGCGCGCACACCACGTTCGGCAGCGCGAACAGCGGGTGGTCCGGCGGCGCCGGCTCCTGTGCGAACACGTCCAGGCCGGCCGCGCCGATGTGTCCGTCGCTCAGCGCTTTTGCAAGCGCGGCTTCGTCCACCAGGGCGCCGCGGGCGGTGTTCACGAGAATGGCACCAGGCATCATGCGGGCGAGCGCCCCGGCGTCGATCAGCTTGTGGGTTTCCGCGGCAAGCGGCAGGTGCAGCGAGACGATGTGCGACTCGGCGAGCAGCGCGTCGAGCGGGCGCCAAAGGTAGGGCACGCCCGATTTTGCTGCACGCGACCAGTAGGTGGGCTTGGCGCCGAGCGCGGCGAGCATCGGTGCGAGCAGGCGCGGCACTGCGCCAAAGCCGACCAGCCCGACGGTGCGCCCGGCAAGCTCGCCGAAGCCGTCCTGCAGGCCCCAGGCCTCGCGCCAGCCATCAGGCCGGCGCACCGCGCGGTCGAGCTCGCCCAGGCGCCTGAGGCACGCGAGCATCAGGAGCAGCGCCATCTCGGCCACCGCGCGGCTGTTGGTGCCTGGCAGGTTGCATACGGCAATGCGGCGCGCCGCCGCCGCCTCGACGTCGATCGTGTTCACGCCGCTGCCGATCTTCTGGATGAGCTTCAGCCGCGGCGCGCGCGCGATCACCTCTTTCGTCACCGGCTTGAGCACGTGCCATATCACTTCCAGCTCGGGCAGCTCGCGGGCGAACGCCGCCGCGTCGCTCTCCGGGCAGCAGCGGATCTCGATGCCGTCGCCCGAGCGCGCGGCAACGCGCCGCGCGAGCGATTCACTCGCGTCGAAATGGAATACGACTCTCGTCGCCGCCATGGCGCTCAGGGCGCGCCTTTGCGTGGAGGCGCTTCCACGGCCTTCTTGCGCTTCGCAAAGAGGCGCCGTGCAGGGTAGATGAGCTGCTTGCCGCCGAGCGCCTCCTCGATCCTCAACGCCTCGTTCCACTTCGCCATGCGCTCGGAGCGCGCGAAGCTGCCGACCTTGAGCTGCGGCACGCCCCAGCCCACCGCGAGGTGCACGATCGAGACGTCCTCGGACTCGCCCGAACGCGCGGAGACGATTGCGCCGTAGCCGGCCTCGCGCGCGGCGTCCCAGCAGGCGAGCGTCTCGGTCAGCGTGCCGATCTGGTTCGGCTTGAGCAGCACCGCGTTGCAGGCGCCGAGCGCCGCGCCGGCCCGCAGCCGTCCGGCGTCGGTGACGAAGAAGTCGTCGCCGACGATCTGCACGCGCGCGCCCGCGGCCGCGGTAAAGGCGCGCATCGCCTCGGTGTCGTTCTCGGCGAACGGATCCTCGATCGACACGATCGGGTAGGCGTCGATCCAGCGCAGCAGCATGGCCTGCAGCTGCTCGGCACTGATCGAGCGGTTCTCGAGGGAGAACTGGTAGCGCCCTGCGCGGTAGAGCTGCGTCGCCGCGACATCGAGCGCGATCGCAACATCCACCCCGGGCTCGAAGCCCGCATCCGAGATCGCGCCGACGAGCTCGGCGAGGCCTTCCTCGTTGGATTTGAACGAGGGCCAGTAGCCGCCCTCGTCCGCGACGCCATGCAGCTGGCTCTTCCTTGCCAGGCGCGCGCCCGCGGCGTGATACACCTCGGCGGTCCATTCGAGCGCCTCGGCGAAGCTGCCCGCGCCAGGACAGATCACGAGGTAGTCCTGAATGTCGCAGCGGCCGCGCGCATGCGCGCCGCCGCCGTAGATCTGGATCTGCGGCACCGGCAGCGCCACGCGCCGGTCACCCGCGAGCAGCCGCCACAGCGGCTTTTTCGCCGAAGCGGCCGCGGCTTGCGCGCAGGCGAGCGAGACCGCGACCATCGCGTTGCCGCCCAGCCGGCTCTTGTCGGCCGTGCCGTCGAGCTCGATCAGGCGGCGATCGATGCCGGCCTGATCGCCGACGCTGAGCGCGCGCAGCGCGTCGCGGATGCGCGTATTGATCTGCTGCACCGCTCCGCGCACGTCGAGGCCGCCAAAGCGCGGGCCGCCGTCCCTAAGATCCTTCGCCTCGCCCGCGCCGGTGGACGCGCCCGCCGGGGCGATCGCGCGCCCGCTTGCGAGCGGCTTGGTGCCACGCCCGACGATCACCTCGGCTTCGACCGTCGGCCGGCCGCGCGAGTCCCATACCCGCCGGCCGCGTACGTCTAGGATCCGGGCCATGCGCGGCGCATCTCGGACAGGCGCGAAGGCGGCTCGACGAGTTGGGCTTGCGCGCAGGCTCGAACGCGCGCCTTGTCCTGCTCGTCGGTGAGGTACTCGACCGGCGACTTGCCGTCTACTCGCGCGAGGAACAGGCCGGGCAGCAGCGAGGCGGCGCGCGCTTCGAGTTCGGCGGCCGGCTCCCAGGCGACGCCGGCGAGATAGGCGGCGCTCAGCGCGTCGTAGCAGTCCATGAAACGATCCGCGGCTCGCGGCACCCACAGGCACTTGAGCAGCAGGTGATTCAGGCAGAAGGCGAGATCGAACGCCGGGTCGCCGTACCATGCGCACTCGGCATCGAGGAACACCGGTCCGCGCGGTCCGACCAGGATGTTCTTGGGGCTGACATCGCCGTGCACCAGTGCGAGGCGGATATCCGCGGTGCGCCGGGCGAGCGCCGTCAGCTGCGCTGCGAGGTGAGGATGCCGGCGCGCGGTGGCGAGCAGGTAAGGCTCGAGCCGGATGGCGTGGAAGTTCTCGTCGGTCGCGAAGGTGCGTGCGATGTCGGTACGTCCTGCCGTCGCAGCGTGGATGCGCGCGAGGCGCTCGCCGACGTTGCGCGCGAACGCGGGGTCGGCGCGTCCCGCCCGCAGCTCGGACTTCCACAGCGGGTGGTGCTCCGCGTCGAGGAATTCCATGGCGAAGAACCCCGCTTCGTCGTGCGCCAGCACGCGCGGCGCGCTGCCCGGGACGATTGCATCGGCCGTCTGCATCCAGCGCCACTCGTAACGGTTGCGCTCGACCGGTGCTTCCCAGAGCTGCGCCACCTTGAGCTGCGGCAGCGCGCGTTTGACGCAGAGCGTTCCGCGCGCGCACTCGATGCGCCAGATATCCGAGGAAACGCCGCCGGTGAGGGGTGAGGCGCGCGGTGCCTCGTCGTGCGCCACCAGGCCCGCGCGCCGCAGGAACTCGAGCACCGGTGCGAACTCGGTCGCGGCCGCCGCGCTCACGGCGCGAGCCGCGCGATGCGCCAGGCGTTGCGGGCGCGGCGGTAGAGCAGGCGATCGTGCAGCCGGTTGGGCCGGCCCTGCCAGAACTCGATCGCCGAGGGCACCAGGCGATAGCCGCCCCAATGTGGCGGTCGCGGCGGCTGCTCGCCGTGGCGCTCGCTCATCGACGCGAGAGCGTCCTCGAGCGCCTTGCGATCGCGCACCGGCTCGCTTTGCGCCGAGGCCCAGGCCGACAGGCGGGCGCCAAGCGGGCGGCTGGCGAAATACTCGTCCGACGCGCTCTCCGGCACCTTCTCGGTGCGGCCCTCGACGCGCACCTGGCGTTCGAGCTCGGACCACAGGAACACCAGGCTGGCGTCGGCGCGCTTGTCGAGCTCTCGCCCCTTGCGGCTGCGGTAGTTGGTGTAGAACACGAAACCGCCGTCCTCGATGCCCTTGAGCAGCACCACGCGCGCCGCGGGCGTTCCCTGCTCGGTCACGGTGGCGAGCGTCATGGCGTTCGGCAGCGGCACGCGGGCGCGCAGCGCGTCCTCGAACCAGCGCTCGAACTGAACGACCGGATCGGGATGCGCATCGGCTTCCGCGAACCCGGCCTGCATGTACTCCTGCCGCAGACTGGCGATGTCCATGCGACGGCATTCTACCGTCCGCGGCCACCACGCTTTGCTAAGCTATGGGCCAATGCAGGCGCAGAAGGCGATTGACCGGGTCTACGATTACGGCCAAGGCATCAGCGCGGTCGATGCGCTTTACGAGCGTGAGCGCCTTAATGCCGTGCATATCGTCGTCGAGGAGGGGCGCGCGGCCATCGTCGACACGGCGACCGCGCACGCCGCGCCGCGCGTGATGCAAGCGCTCGCCGCCAAAGGCATCGGCCCCGAGCAGGTCGATTACGTGATTCTCACCCACGTGCACCTCGACCACGCCGGCGGCGCCGGCCAGCTCATGGCGCGGTGTCCGAATGCCAGACTGACGGTGCACCCGCGCGGCGCGCGGCACATCGTCGATCCAGAGCG
>JBFKUL010000009.1:0-26011 GCA_041635755.1 Burkholderiales bacterium
CACCGTGCGGCTCGACACCGGCGGCCTGCGTGCGATCGTGCAGGAAGCCGATGAGCCGTTCAAACCCGGTGAACGTGTGCGCCTGGTCACCAACCGCGGTGTCACGCGCGTCACGCACTGAGCCTAACGAGGTGTGGCGCCGTATTCTCGCTGCATAGAAACCAGGAACTTGGAAAGCGCGCCGTGCACGAGGTCACGATGTGCTGCGTCTCTGCGTGTCGTGGAACGAGTCTATTGCGCCCGCTGTACACCCTGACCTTGCGGGCGCAGCTGGGGCTTCTCTAGCGCAGTTCGGCGCGGATCTTCGCGGCGTAGCTCTCGAGCGTCTCTCGCGCCGGATTCTTCACCGGCCAAGTAAGCGCCATGCCGTCGCCTTCGTGCCGCGGCAACAGGTGCACATGGTAGTGAAACACGGTCTGCCCCGCTGGCGTGCCGTTCGCCTGGTAAACGGAGAGGCCCTGCGGGGCGAACGCATCGCGGATAGCCCGCGCCACGCGCACGCTGGCACGACCGAGCGCCGCCGCCTGCTCGTCAGTCAGGGCATAGAGGTTTTCCGCGTGGGCCTTGAGGGCAACCAGCACATGGCCGGGATTGACCTGGCCGATGTCCATGAAGGCCAGCGTCAACGCGTCCTCGTGCACCCTGATCGAGGGGATCGTTCCGGCTACGATCTTGCAGAATACGCAATCGCCCATGCGTTCCTCCCGCTGCCCACCGGCGGCTATGGTAGCGCGCTCGCGCGAATCATTGCGTGCCGATACGCTGGTAGCCGCTGCACTCGAGCTGCACGAGCGAGCGGTCCTCCAGCCTCAATGCACTGAGCGCGCCGCCCCAGACGCAGCCGCTGTCGAGCGCGGCAAGGCGCCGCGTGAGCCTGAGGCCGAGCGCGGACCAGTGGCCGCACACGATCGACGGCTCGCGACGGGCAGGGCGCGCCTCGAACCACGGCAGCGTTGCCTCGGGCGGCGTCCGGCCCTTCGCGTCTAGCACCATGCGCCCGTCGCGCGTGCAGAAGCGCAGACGCGTCATGGCATTGACGATCACGCGCAGCCGATCCCAGCCCGCAAGCGCATCGTCCCAGCGGTCCGGTGTGCCGCCGTACATGTTCTGCAGGAATCTCCGGTAATCGCTCGCGCGCAGCGCGGCCTCGACCTCGCGCGCGAGGCGCTGTGCCTTTCGAATCGTCCACTGCGGCAGCAGTCCTGCATGCACCAGCGCATGAGCACCCTCAACATGCATCATCGACTGCGTGCGTAGCCAATCGACGAGTCGGTGCACGTCGGGCGCGTCGAGCACCGGACCGAGCGTATCACCGGCGCGCGCGCGCTCCACGCCCTCGTACACGCAGATCAGGTGCAGGTCGTGATTGCCCAACGTCACTACCGCCCGATCGCCAAGCTCGCGTACGAACCGCAGTACCTCGAGTGACTTCGGTCCGCGATTCACCAGATCGCCGACGAACCACAGCCGGTCGCGCTCGCGATCGAACGCAAGCCGCTCGAGCAGCGCCCGGAGCTCGTCGTAGCAGCCCTGTACATCGCCGATCGCGTAGGTCGCCATGGGGCCGGCGACTATATCAAACCGCGCGGCGCACAGCGCGCGCTAGAGTCCCGCGTCCAGGCGGCGATACTGGATCGCCTCGGCAACGTGCGCGTCGCCAACGTCGGCCTCACCGCCAAGGTCCGCGATGGTGCGCGCGACGCGCAGTACGCGATGGAATGCGCGCGCCGAAAGCAGGAGTCGGGCAATCGCCTGCCTAAGCATCGCCGTGGCGCTGGGCACGGCGCGGCAGTGGCGCTCGGTCTCGCGCGGTCCGAGTCGCGCGTTGGGCCGTCCCTGGCGCGCGAGCTGGCGCGCGCGCGCCTCCACGACTCGATCCCGCACGGCGAGCGAGGGCTCGCCGATGGCCTCGGAAGTGAGCTCGACATCGAGCGGTGCGGGTGCTTCGATCTTGATGTCGATGCGATCGGCAAGCGGCCCCGAGATTCGGCCGCGGTAGCGCGCGATGGCGTCCGGCGTGCATCGACAGCGGCCCGAGGCGTGCCCGAGCCAGCCGCATGAGCAGGGATTCATTGCTGCGAGCAGTTGGAAGCGAGCCGGGAACTGCGCCTGACGCGCCGCACGAGCGATCGAGATGGTCCCGGCCTCCAGCGGTTCGCGCAGCGCCTCGAGCACGTTGCGCTGGAATTCCGGCAACTCGTCGAGAAACAGCACGCCGTGGTGCGCGAGCGAAACCTCGCCCGGACGCGGCGGACTGCCACCGCCGACTAACGCTACGCTCGAGGCCGTGTGGTGGGGCGCCCGGTAGGGCCGCGCCCCCCATTGCGCCGGGTCGAAGCCGCCACTCGAGGCGGAGTGGATGGCGGCGGTTTCGAGCGCCTCCTGCTCGCTCATCGGCGGCAGGATTCCTGGAAAACGAGCCGCAAGCATCGACTTTCCGGTTCCCGGTGGTCCGATAAGCAGCGCACTGTGACCGCCCGCTGCGGCAACTTCGAGCGCACGTTTGGCCTGCGCCTGACCACGGACCTCTAAGAGATCTACGCCAGTCGGGCAGGGGGTCGCCAACTCGGAACGTAATTCCGTAAGGGAAGACTCACCCGCCAAGTGGGCACACACTTCCAAAAGAGTACTAGCGGGGAGAATGCGTGCGCCACGGGCGAGTGCAGCCTGGGCAGCGCTGCTTGCAGGCAGCACGAATGCGCGCGCATCGCGCCGCGAACCGAGCGCCATCGCCAATGCACCGCGAACAGAGCGCAACTCGCCGGTAAGCGAGAGTTCGCCCGCGAACTCGTGCTCGGCGAGCCCGTGCCGCGGCACCTGCCCGCTTGCGGCGAGAATTCCGATGGCGATCGGCAAGTCGAAGCGGCTCGAGTCCTTGGGCAGATCGGCAGGCGCCAGGTTGACGGTAATGCGCCGGGCCGGAAACGCGAAGCGGGCATGATGCAATGCTGCGCGCACCCGATCCTTCGCCTCGCGCACCTCGGCATCAGGCAGGCCGACAATATGGAACGCTGGCAAGCCCGGCCCGAGGTGCACTTCGACCGTCACCTCGGGCGCGTCGATTCCGGCCAGGGCGCGGCTCGCTACCACTGCAAGCGTCATCGGTCTCTCCGCGGCGCCGGGCGGCGGGCCGTCCCAGGAAGAACGCCCGGTTGGGCGGGACGGTTTACGGAGCCGGGGGTTTGCGCGCCTCGAGCTCCGCGAGGCGCTCCTCGAGCGCGGCGAGTTTCGCTTGGGCGCGCTCAAGAAGCTTCTTTTGCACCTCGAAGTCCTCGCGCACCACGAGATCGAAGCGGTCGAAGAAAGCGGATACCAGCGCGTGCAGGTTCTTTTCCAGGTCCTGCGCCGGGCTGTTGCGCAAGGCCTCGGAGATGCGCTCTCCGAGTTCGTCCAAGGGTTGACGGTCAGTCATCGCGAGAGATCGCGGTCGTGGGGGCGGCGAGTGTAGCACGTGGGCGCACCACAGCCGTGCGGCCCCTGCGAAGCGCGCCCCAAGATCGGGCGCTGACACAGAAGCCGCAGGGCAGCGCCGCCACATCTATATGAACTTATGAAGAATTAGTCGCTGGCACAGGAGGTGCTTATAAGCAGCGCAAACTTTTCCAAGGGAGATCTTCATGCGCACCAAGCTTTTATGCACCGCACTCGCATCAGCACTGGTTGCCCCGGCAACCGCCAGCGCCGAAGTCACCGGCAACCTCGGCCTGTACAGCCAGTACATGTTCCGTGGCTTGACCCAGACCAACAAGGATCCAGCGCTGCAGGGCGGCTTCGACTATAGCCACGCGAGCGGGCTGTATGTCGGCACCTGGGGCTCGAACATCAGCTGGCTTACGGACTCCTCCACCGTTACCGGGTACACAAGCAGCAGCCTCGAGCTGGATGTTTATGGCGGGTATCGCGGCAGCCTCGGGGACATCGGTTACGACGTCGGCCTGCTCTACTACTACTACCCCGGCACCCACAGCACGACCGTTGCACCGGGCACGTTCAAGGCCGACACACTTGAGGTTTACGGCGGCGTTTCGTGGAAGTGGCTCAGCGCCAAGCTGTCGGTGGCGGTCAGCGACGAAACGTTCGGCGTACCCAACAGTGACGGCACCTGGTACCTCGACCTCGGCGTCAACTACCCGATGACCGACAAGCTAACCTTGAATGCGCACTACGGCATTCAGGAGTTCAAGGGCTCGACCAGCGGCATCTCCAACGATTCGTTCGCCTCGTACAAGGACTGGAAGCTAGGCGTGAGCTACGCGCTGCCGAACGCGTTCACCGTCGGCGCCTACTACACCGACACCGACATGAACGCAACGCAAACCGCGTTCTACACGAACTCGCTGAACCGCTTCGTGGGCAAGGAGACGTTCACGGTCTTCGTGCAGAAAACGTTCTGAGGCAACCACCGCGCGGGGGCCGGCCGTGACGACGGCCCCGCGCATCATTGACAGGGACAATCGGATGAAACTGGTTACCGCAATCATCAAGCCTTTCAAGCTCGACGAGGTGCGCGAGGCGCTCTCGGCGATTGGCGTACAGGGCGTCACCGTGACCGAAGTGAAGGGCTTCGGGCGGCAGAAGGGCCACACCGAGCTGTACCGCGGCGCGGAGTACGTGGTCGACTTCCTGCCCAAAGTGAAGCTCGACGTCGCCGTCAAGACCGAGCTGCTCGAACAGGTGATCGAAGCCATCGAGAAGTCGGCCAATACCGGCAAGATCGGCGACGGCAAGATCTTCGTGTTCGATCTCGAAAAAGTCATTCGCATCCGCACCGGCGAGACCGATGCGGATGCGCTCTAGGGAGAATGTGATGAAAAGACTGTTTGCGCTCATCGCGCTGAGCGCCTCGCTCGCCTTCTCGGGCGCAAGCCTGGCGCAGGACAAGCCCGCGGCGCCGGCCATGGACAAGCCCGCCGCCGAGGCCGCGGTCGCGCCGATTGCGGCCGCCGAGACCGCCAAGCCGAAGCTCGACTCGGGCGACACCGCCTGGATGCTCGTCTCGACGGTGCTCGTCATCGTCATGATCATCCCGGGCCTGGCGCTGTTCTACGGCGGCATGGTGCGCTCGAAGAATGTGCTCTCGGTACTGATGCAGGTACTGGTGACGTTCTCGCTCGTCTCGATCCTGTGGGCTTTGTTCGGCTACAGTCTCGCGTTCAGCGAGGGCAACAGCTTCATCGGCGGCTTCGGCAAATCGATGCTCACGGGAATCACGCCCGACTCGTTGCAAGGCACGATTCCGGAGCTGTTGTTCTCTGTGTTTCAGTTGACCTTCGCGGCCATCACCCCGGCACTGGTCGTTGGCGCCTTCGCCGAGCGCATGAAGTTCTCGGCGGTGCTGTGGTTCCTGTCACTGTGGCTGTTTGTGTGCTACGTGCCGATCGCCCACATGGTGTGGGGTGGCGGCTGGATCGGCGCAATGGGCGCGATCGACTTCGCCGGCGGCACGGTGGTGCACATTAATGCCGGTGTCGCAGGCTTGGTTGCAGCGGCGGTACTCGGCAAGCGCAAGGGCTACGGCCGGCTCGCCATGCCACCGCACAATCTGTCTTTCACGCTGATCGGCGCGGCGCTGCTCTGGGCCGGATGGTTCGGCTTCAATGCGGGTAGCGCGGTAGCGGCCAACGGCAGCGCGGCGCTGGCGATGATGAACACGCAGCTCGCGACGGCAGCGGCGGTGCTCGGCTGGACGTTCGCCGAATGGATGGTCAAGGGCAAGCCCAGCCTGCTCGGTGCGGCCTCTGGCGCGATTGCCGGACTGGTGGCGATTACCCCGGCCTGCGGCAACGCCGGCCCGATGGGCGCCATCGTGCTCGGCGCAGTCGCGGGCGTGCTCTGCTTCGCCGCGGTCGCCTATCTCAAGCGCGCGCTCGGCTACGACGATTCGCTCGACGTATTCGGCGTGCACGGCGTCGGCGGCATCGTCGGGGCCTTGGGCATCGGCATTCTGGCTTCGCCCGGGATGGGTGGCACCGGATTCGCGAGCGGCGTCGAGAGCATCGGCGCGCAGTTCACGAACCAGGCGATCGGCGTGGGTTTCACCCTGATCTACACGGCGATCGCGAGCTACATTCTGCTCAAGATCGTCGACCTGACGATCGGGCTACGGGTGACCGACGAGGCCGAGACCGAGGGCCTCGATATCGCGGAGCACGGCGAGAGCGCCTACAACACCTGAGAAACACGCACCGCGGGCGATCGCGGTGTCGCGGCATTCGGACGGGGCGCTTTGGCGCCCCGTTTGTTTCTTGAATGCGCCCGCGCAAGGAATAACGTCAGCGGGCGAGCTTCTCCAGCAGCGCAAGCAATTGCCTGCGCTCGGCGGCGCTCAGGCGCGCCGCGACGCGGCGCTCGTGGCTTGAGATGCGGCGCTTGATCGTGCTGAGCAGAAGGCGCCCCCCGGAGGTGAGCCACAGACCGTTGGTGCGCCGGTCCTCGCCGCGGCGCCGCTCGATCAGGGCGCGTTCTTCCAGGTGATCGAGCACGCCTACCATGGTCGAGCGGTCGAGCCCGACGGCGTGCGCCAGGCGGCTTTGCGTCACCCCGGGATTCGCTTCGATCAGCATCAGCACGCCGGCGCGCCCGGGCGAGACGTCGTGCACCGTGCGCGCGAAGTCGCGGAACACCGCCTGCTGCGCGCGCCGCAGCCGGTAGCCGAGCAGCCCGGGCAGCATGCCGGGGGCGAGACGGGCCTGATTCGTGCCGGATTTCGACCTGCGGGCGTTCATCTTGAATACGCCGGATTCTTTTTAAATATCAACAATTTGACTTTCAAACGATCACGGCGTTAGCATCCTAGTCGAAGCGCATTGCGTTCGCAAGGCGCGCCACGGCGCCCTGCGTTAGCGGCTCATGCACATCACGCTCGAAGGACATGATGAACCGGTCCCGGTTGAGTCCGGCGACACCATCCTCGCCTCGCTGATCCGCGCCGGCGTGGCGTTTCCGTTCTCGTGTCAGGCCGGCAACTGCGGCACCTGCAAATGCGAGCTGATCTCCGGAGACGTGCTCGAAATGGAGTACTCGGAGCATGCGCTCAAGCCCGAGGAGCGCGAAAAGGGCGTGATCCTCGCCTGCCGCACGCAAGTGTGGGACGACACGGCGATTCGTCGTATCGACACCGAGGAGCTGGTGCTGCACCCTTCGCGCGTCATGCGCTGCCGCGTGGTCGAGCTCGAGGGACTGACGCACGACATCAAGGGACTTCGGCTGACGATCGAGGCAGGCGGCCCGTTCAAGTTCTCGGCCGGGCAGTACGCGCAACTCGAGTTCGGACCCGGCCTGTCGCGCCACTACTCGATGGCAAGTACCCCCGAGGCGCTTGAACTCGTGTTCCACGTGCGGCACATGCCCGGAGGACGTACCAGCTCGCATGTCGCCGAACGGCTCAGGGTCGGAGACAAGGTCAAGGTCTCCGGCCCGCTTGGCGTCTCGTATCTGCGCGATCAGCACCAGGGTCCGGTGCTGCTGGTGGCCGGTGGCAGCGGGCTCGCGCCGATGCTGTCGATTCTCGAGACGCGTCTCGCGCGCGGCGGCACGGCGCCGGTGGCGCTGTATTTCGGCGTGCGCAGCGAGCGCGACCTGTATCACGAGGCGCGCCTGAAGGAACTCGCCGCGCTGCACCCAAACTTCCGCTATCACGTCGTGCTCTCGGAGCAAAAGGGCGCCAAGGGGCGTCGCTACGGCTTGGTGCACGAGGCGGTAGCGGCCGACTGGCAGGAGGGTGAAGACCTGGTGGCCTATCTGGCGGGTCCGCCGGTGATGGTCGAGGCGGCGAGCGAACTGCTGGCAGCGCGGGGACTGCCTGCGCGCCAGATCCACGCCGACGCGTTCTACAACCAATAGGCTCGCCGCGCCGTAATACGCCCGGACAGGTGAAGCGACGCACATGCCAGTACTACGATCGTTGAGGTTCGAATGGACTTGAAGGGCCGCGCGGCGATCGTCACTGGCGGTGCGCAAGGCATCGGGCGAGCCATTGCCGAAGACCTCATGGCGCATGGCGCCGGCGTCGTGATCGTCGATGCCGGCGTCTCGATCGCAGGGGAGCCGCTCGAGCCGAAGCTCGCCGACGACGCGGTAAAGCACATGGACCGCGCGGCCGCGGTGTGCGGCGATGTCGCCGACCCGGATGTCGCGCGAGCGGCGATCGCGTTGGCGGTAGAGCGCTTCGGCGGGATCGATATCGTAGTGAACAACGCCGCGATCATCCGCGACGCGTTGATCTTTAAATCGGACGCCGCAGCGTGGAACGCGGTGCTGCGCACCAATCTGACCGGAGCATATTGCCTGCTCGCGGCCGCCACGCCCCTGATGCGCGACCAGGCCAAGGCGGGCCGTGCGCCCGGATCGATCGTCAACATCGTTTCCTCGGCGGGCCTGTATGGCAATTTCGGACAAGCGGCCTACGCCGCGGCGAAAGCGGGATTGCTCGGCCTGACGCGCGCCGTGGCCCACGACTTAGCACGCTCGAGGATCCGTGCCAACGCGCTGGCACCGTTTGCCGCCACCCGCGTCACCGAAAGCATCCGACCAGCGAACGAAGCGCAGGCCGCCTACAAGGAGAAAGCGCTCCGGGTGCCCGCAACCTACGTCGCGCGCGTGGTGACCTTTCTTGCCTCGGCCGCCTCGGGCGAGGCAAGCGGGCAGCTCTTCGGCGTGCGCGGCCGCGAGTTGTTCGTATTTTCGCAGGCGCGGCCGGCGTTCCGCCTGCTGCAGCCGCAAGGCGGGTACGACCTCGCCGCCTTCGCGCAGGGCGCCAAGGCAATGGAACCCTACTATGACGACCTCGTGACCGATCTCGAGGCCTTCGCGTCCGATCCTATTCTCTGAACGACGAGGAACTTCAGATGCCCGCCTATGCCACCGTCAAGTCGATCGAGGAATTCAACGCGCAGCCCGAGGAGTACCGCGTCGCCGTGCGCAAGATCGTGCGCAGCCACGCGCTCAACGAGCTCTACGGTGCGCAGGTGTTCGACGAGCCGGCGATCAGGCTTGCGCCCACACCGTACGCCAAATGGCTCACCTGCCGGGTGGCGATGGAGGAGTACCACCACCATGTGCGCTTTCGCGAGCTCGCGGACCAGATCGGCGTCAAACCCCAGGAGATGGACATCCGGAGCAAGCGCCCGCTCAACATCTTCGAGTTCCCTTTGCAGTCCTGGGAGCAGTTCTGCGTTATCAAGATGCTCGGCGACCTCGCGGAGATCCTGCAGGTCGAGGATCTGCTGCATTGTTCGTTCGTGCCCCTGCGCAATATCGCGCGTACCACGATGCCCGAGGAGAAATTCCACGCCCAGTTCGGGCTCGACTTCTGCGTCGATCTGGTCGAGACGGAGGAGGGCCGCAAGCATGTGCAGCAGGAGATCGACCGTTTTTATCCGGAGGCGCCGAAGTTCTTCGGCGCGAGCGAATCCAAGAACAACGCCCTGTACCGCAAGTACGGCATCAAGCTGCGCTCAAACGAAGAAATGCGCGCCGATTACATGGCGCGCGCCAGAGATATCGTCGAGAAACTCGACCTGAAGTTGCCTGAGGTCGCCGTCGCAGCGTGAGCGCGACTCCGAGGGCACGCGTCGATTCAAATATACGCGTTGTCCAGCGGCGGAGGCCGGCCGCTTGAGGCATACGGAGCGCGCCGCGCGATACGCTGAGCGGCCACGGTACCAGGCCATGCGGACGTGGAGAAGGAGCGGGGAACAGCGATGCCGGTGGCACTGAACGCAGTCGACGTATTGCTCGCGCATGCGGACACGGCAGCGCTGGGCGGGCGCCCGGCGATCGTGCAGGACGGACGCGAAACGAGCTACGGCGCGCTCGCCGAACTGACTGGGCGCGTGGCGTCCGTCTTGCGCGATACCGGCCTTGAGGCGGGCGAGCGCGTGTGCCTGCTGATGAACGACACGCCGCTTTTCTGCGCTGCGTTCCTCGGCGCGCTCAGGGCAGGCGCGGTCGCGATCCCGCTCAACACGCGGTTGCCGGCAGAGGAACTACGCTTCATCGTCGAAGACAGCGATGCCGCGCTGCTGATTTACGACCCGTCGTTCGCCCTGCTCGCGGGGGAGATCGCGGGCGCTCGGGCACGGCCGCGCCTGCTCGCTGCGCGCGGCGCGGAAGTCTCGCTCGAAGCGCGCGCCCGCGCCGCGTCCGCGATCGTTCGATCGCACCCGACGCGTGGTGCGGATCCCGCTTTCTGGCTTTACTCGTCCGGCACCACCGGGCGGCCGAAGGCCATCGTCCATAGCCACGCCAACGCAGCGCAGGCCGGCAAGCTGTTGCGCGAGGTCGCGAACGCCGGACCCGGGAGCGTGGTGCTCGCCACCTCGAAGCTGTTCTTCGCCTTCGCGCTCGACAATGCTTTCACCGGGGCGCTCGCCTGTGGCGCCACGACCATCCTGAACGAAGGTTGGCCCGAGCCCGAAGCGATCGTCGCGCAGGTGGCGCAGCACCGTCCAAGCGTATTCTTCACGGTTCCGACGTTCTTTCGCCGGCTGCTGGCGTTGCCCGCGGGACAACTTCGCGCGTTCGCCGACACGCCGATCAATATCACCGGCGGAGAGCGACTCCCGGACGCGATCCTGCGCCAGTGGCGTGAAACGGTCGGCACCGACATCCTGGTCGCCTACGGCATGTCGGAAACGTTCTGCAACGCCATGTCGAACCTGCCCGACCGCAAGCGCGATGGCAGCGTCGGCGTGCCGCTCGGCGGGGTCGAGGCCCGCATCCTCGACCAGCGCGGCGCCGAGGTCGCTTCGGGCGAGCCGGGCGTGCTGTGGGTGCGACACCCATCGCTTGCGCTCGGCTACAAGGACCCGGAGCGCACGGCAAGGGCGTTTCGCGATGGCTGGTTCTGCACCGGCGATCTGTTCACGCGGGACGAGGACGGCTTCTACACACACCAGGGCCGATCGGACGAGCTTTACCGCGTCGCCGGACAATGGGTCAAACCTTCCGAGGTCGAGGAGGCAGTACTCGGCGACGGTCTCGCGCGCGAAGCCGCATGCGTGGTCGTGCCGGATGGCGACGGTTTCGAGCGGCTCGCGCTGTTCGTCGTGTCCGGCGCGGCGACGCCGGTGCTCGCGGCCGCGCAAGCGCGTTGCCAACAGGCACTGCCGCGCCACAGTCAGCCAAAATGGATCCGCGAAGTGGCGGCGCTGCCGCGCACCGCAACCGGTAAAGTGCAGCGCTTCGTGCTGCGCGAGCGACTGCTCGCGGAAACCGGTGGGAGAGACGAACCGTGAGAATCTGCCGCTTCGACGAGGACCGCCTTGGGTTGATCGAAGGTGAGGACGTCATCGACGTCACGCCCGCGCTCGGGGCGATTCCGGCAACGCGCTGGCCGCGCCCTCATGGGGATGCGCTGATCGCTAACCTCGACGCCGTGCTCGAGCGCGCCCGGGCACTCGCGGCAAGCGCGCCGCGGCAGTCGATCTCGTCGTGCCGGATGCGCTCGCCGGTCGCCAACCCGAGCAAGATCATCAACGCGCCGATCAACTACCAGGCGCATATCGACGAGGCGAAGAGCGACCCGGGCATCGCGCACGGCCGCGAGATCAAGACCATCGCCGACTGGGGCCTGTTTCTGAAATCCACCAGCTCGCTGATCGGGCCGGGCGAACCGATCCGGTTGCGCTTTGCGGAGCGTCGCAATGACCACGAATGCGAGCTGGCGGTGGTGATCGGCCGCGTCGCGAACCGCGTGCCGCGCGAACGTGCGCTCGACGTCGTCTGCGGCTACGCCGTAGGGCTCGACATGACGCTGCGCGGGCCCGAGTTTCCGAGCTTTCGCAAATCGATCGACAGCTACTCGGTGCTCGGCCCCTGGCTGGTGACGCGCGACGAGGTACCTGACCCAAACGCGCTCGAGCTTTGGCTGAGCGTCAACGGCGAGCCGCGCCAGCGCGCGAGCACGCGCATGATGGTTTACGACGTGGCGAGACTCATCGAGTACGCGTCGAGCTTCTATACGCTCTACCCCGGCGACATCATTCTGACCGGGACCCCTGAGGGGGTCGGCCCGGTTCGACCGGGCGACGAGATCTTTGCCGGCATCGAGCGGGTGGGCGAGTTCACCATCCGCGTGTCGCCCGAGTACGCGGGCTGAGTCGAGGCGTGCGACCCTTGCCACAGGATCGAAAGCGCGGCGCGCGGCACTCGGCACGCGCAATGAGGTTCTCGTCATGAATGGCGCGGCGCATCTGCTCAACGCCGAGGTGCTTGCGCGGCACGGCGCGCGTACGGCGCTGATCTGCGGCGCCGACGCGGTGAGCTACGCTGAGCTTGCGCGGCGAGTGCAACGTGCGGCAGGCGCACTGGGCGCACTCGGCGTTCAGCCGGGCGACCGCGTGCTGCTGCTGATGCGCGATACGCCCGAGCTCGCGGTGGCGTGGCTCGGCTGCCTCTGGCACGGCGCCGTGGCGGTCGCGCTGAACAGCCAGCTCTCGGAAGACGACTACCGTTACATGCGCTCGGACAGCGGGGCGCGCCTTGCCGTCGTCGACGATGCGCTCGCCGCGGCGTATCCGCGCTTCTTCGACGCCCTGGTGCGCGAACAGCGCGTCGCCATCGCCGGCAGGACGATCGACGGCGTACCGGCGTGGCGCGAAACGCTCGAGCGCGCCGCACCCGAGGCTTCCCCCTTTGCCGCCGAGCTGCTCTCGCCCGCGTTCTGGCTCTATTCATCCGGCACGACCGGGCGACCCAAGGGCATCATCCACACGCATAAGGACGTGCTGCCCGCCGGACAGGTGCTGCGCGAGACCGTGACGCTCGCGCCGGGTGACAAGGTGCTCGTGACCTCGCGCATCTTCTTCGCCTACGGTCTCGAAAACGCGTTGCTCGGTCCGCTATCGATCGGGGCCACCTCGGTGCTCAATCCGGACTGGGCGAACATCGAGCGTGTCTGCGCGCTCGTCGCCGAGCACCGACCGGCCGCGTTCTTCAGCGTACCCTCGTTCTATCGGCGCCTGCTCAGTCTAAGCGACGAGGCGCTCGCGGTGTTTCGCCCGGTGCAGCATTTCTTCGCCGCAGGCGAGCGTCTGCCCGAAGCGATCTCGTCGCGCTGGCACGCGCTGCTCGGGCGCGAGATCTTGTCGATCTACGGTATGTCCGAAACGTTCTGCGTCGCGATGGTCACGCCACCCGGCACGGCCAACGAAAAACGCACCGGACAGCCGCTCGCCGGCGTCGAGGTCAGGCTGGTCGCGCTCGAGGGGCACGAGGCCACGGCGGGCGAGCCGGGCGTGCTGTGGATTCGACACCCCGCGCTTGCGTTCGGCTACGCCAATCGGGCCGAGCAGACACGCGAGCAGTTCCGCGACGGCTGGTTCTGCACGAAGGACGTTTTCGTACGTGACGCGCAAGGTTTTTTTCAGCACCAGGGCCGCTCCGACGAGCTGATCAAGGTCGCCGGGCAATGGGTCAAGCCGAACGAGCTCGAGGAGGCCGTTCTCGGCGAAGCCGGGATCACCGAGGCCGCCTGCGTGCCGGTGCCCGATGCCGACGGCTTCGAGCGTCTGGCGCTGTTCGTCGCTGCGAGCGCCGATCCCGACGGGGCGACTGCTGCCGCGGCGCGCGCCTGCGAAGACAAACTACCGCGCCACAAGCGGCCGAAATGGGTGCGCGCGGTTACCGAGCTGCCGCGCACCGCGACCGGTAAAGTGCAGCGATTTCGGCTGCGCGAAATCCTGGAGCGTGAGCTCACCGGCAAGCGATAGAATTGCCGCTCGGTTCATCATACGCAAACGCCATCCGTTTTCGATTCGTCTACTACCCGATACGAGGCAAGCATGGGTTATGCAATTCAGCTCTGGGCGCCGCCGGCGATCGCCATCGCTGGCTCGAGTGACACCTTTCCGGTGCGCCGCATCTTCTGCGTCGGCCGCAATTACGTCGAGCACCAGAAGGAGATGGGCGGCGACGGGCGCGAGGCTCCGTTCTTCTTCATCAAGTCCGCGCATGCGCTGGTGCCCGGGGGCGGAGAGGTGCACTACCCGCTCAAGAGCAGCAACTATCACTACGAGACCGAGATGGTGGTGGCGCTGGCCAAGGGCGGCCGCCGTATCGATCCACGCAAGGCCAACGAGCACATCTTCGGCTACGCGGTGGGTCTCGACATGACCCGCCGTGACCTGCAGCAATGGGGCAAAGATCACGGCCGGCCGTGGGACTTCGGCAAGGATTTCGACCAAGCCGCGCCGTGCGGCCAGCTCGCACCGGCCTCGAAGGTCGGCCATCCGGCGAAGGGCATGATCCAGCTTACGGTGAACGGCAAGGAACGCCAGAAGGCCGATCTTTCGGAGATGATCTGGTCAGTGCCTGAGCAGATCGCGTATCTTTCCGAGTACTACACGCTCGAGGCCGGCGATATCATCTACTCCGGCACGCCGGCAGGCGTCGGGCCCGTCAAGCCGGGCGACGAGCTGCACGCGTCGATCGAGGGCGTGGGCGAACTAAACGTGAAGATCGTGCCCGCGCTTTGATTCGCAACGTTCCCCCCTACGGCAGAAGCGCGCAGCGTCGCGGCGAGACCCGGCGCACAGACGCATGAAGCTCTACACATACTTTCGCAGCTCGGCTGCCTATCGCGTGCGCATCGCGCTCAATCTCAAGGGTCTTGCCTACCAGCCGCAGTACGTTCATCTGCCCAAAGGTGAGCACCGTAAGCCGGCCTACGCCGCGGTGAACCCGCAGGCGCTGCTGCCGACACTGGTGGCCGACGACGGCACCTTGATCACCCAATCGCTGGCGATCATCGAGTATCTCGAGGAAACCCACCCGAAACCGCCGTTGCTGCCCGAGGACGCGGCGGGCCGCGCGCGCGTCAGGTCCCTCGCGCTGCTGGTGGCCTGCGAGATCCACCCGCTGAACAATCTGCGGGCGCTTCAATACCTGGTGAAACAGCTCGGCCACTCCGAGGATGAAAAAAACGCGTGGTATCAGCACTGGGTCGCCGACGGGCTCGCGAAGCTCGAGGCTGACCTGACGCAAAAGAACGGTACCGGCAAGTTCTGCCATGGCGATTCGCCGACGCTCGCCGACTGCGCGCTGGTGCCGCAGATCTTCAACGCCCAGCGCTTCCACTGCGACCTTGCTCCCTATCCAACGGTGATGCGCATTCATGAGCACTGCATGAAGCTCGAGGCGTTCGACAAGGCGCAGCCCTCCAAGCAGCCCGACGCCGAATAACGTTCACCAGCGCGTCATCTTCAGCGAGGACTCCGACATGCGAATTCGACCCCGGCCCGCGGATGTCAATCCGAAGCTGCTCACCCCCGCCTATGGAAGTACCGTCAAGCGCGCGCCCGCACGCGCGCCGCTTGTGCTGCCACAGGGCGCCAGCGAGATCTCCGGACCACGCTTCGACAGCACGGTGCTCTATCCGAGTCATGACGACTTGACGCGGCAGTGCGAGGGCGAGCCGCTCGGCGAGCGCATCATCGTCACCGGTCGCGTGCTCGACGAGAACGGCGATGCGTTGCCCAACACCCTGGTCGAGCTCTGGCAGTGCAACGCCGCAGGTCGCTACCACCACAGCAAGGACCAGCACGAGGCGCCGCTCGATCCGAATTTCAAGGGCGGCGGGCGTGTCATCACCGACGCGCAGGGTCGCTACCGCTTCACCACCATCAAGCCGGGCGCCTACCCCTGGCGCAACCACACCAACGCGTGGCGCCCAGCGCACCTCCACTTCTCGGTGTTCGGCACGAGCGTGCTGCAGCGGCTTGTCACGCAGATGTATTTCCAAGGCGACCCGCTACTCGCCTACGACCCGATCTTCAACAGCGTGCCGGAAAAGGCGCGCGAGCGACTGGTTTCGCGCTTCGATCTCGAGATCACGAAGCCCGAGTTCGCTCTGGGCTACCGCTTCGACATCGTGCTGCGGGGTCCGGGCGCGACTCCGGCGAACTAAGGGGGCGTGCCATGTCCAGCCGCCTGACCCCGTCCCAGACCATCGGTCCGTTCTTCCACGAGGGTATGAAATGGCGCGGCGGCGGCACACTTTTCACGGCCGGCACGCCGGGGCGCGTTGTTCGCATCGCCGGTTTGGTCACCGATGGTGACGGTCAGCCGGTGCCCGACGCCCTGCTCGAATTCTGGCAGGCAGACGCCTCGGGCAACTTCGGCGCGCCGACCGAGGGCGCCTGCGCCGGCTTCGGGCGCGTGATGACCGACGACCGCGGACGCTATGAAATCGAGACACGGGTCCCCGGCGCCGTGCCGGGCGCCGACCTGAAAAAACAGGCGCCGCATATCGTCGTCCTAGTGTTGGCGCGCGGGCTGCTGCATCAACTCCTTACCCGCGTGTACTTCGAGGGTGAGGAAGCCAATGCCGGCGATGCGGTGCTCGCGAGCTGCGGTGCGCGCAGCGAGACGCTGCTCGCGAAACGCACGCCCGGAGCGGACGACGCCTACGTCTGGGATCTCTCGTTGCAGGGTCCGAACGAAACCGTCTTCTTCGAGTGCTGAGGGCGGTGTCGGCGCTACTTTGCGCGGAACAGCGCCTTCAGCGCCTCCGGAATGGCCTCGCCTTTCATCGGCGAGCCCGCGCCGCTCTGGTGACGCGCCCAGACGCGCGTCTCGCCCCCGGTCGCAAGCAGCTCGCCGTCTTCGCGAACCACCTCGTGACTTACGGTAAAGGATTTGCCGCCCCATTTCACGATGCGCGAGCGCACCTCGCAACGATCGCCCTGGCGCGCCGGAGTCTTGAAGTCGCAATTGGCTGAAACGAGCGGCATGCCGCGGTGCTCGTCACGAATGCGCCTGGCGTCGTAACCCACGCTGGTGAACAGGTTCCACGTCGCTGCATCGAACCAGCGGAAGTAGGTCGGGTAGAAGATGATCGCCGCCGGATCGCAGTCGCCCCAGTGAACCTGGCAGGCGAAGCGCCCGACGATAGAATTAAAGGCTTCGGGCTGCATCGCTGCGGGTCCTTTCGTGGGGTGGAAGCAAAACAAATCTACTGCATCTGGTGCGCGTGTGTCTCGCGCGCCGCGACGGAGGCGGCGAGCGAGACCGCGAGCCACACCAGCATGATAAGAAATGTAGCGCGATACGCTCCTGCATCGTAGATGCGCGCACCCTCGACCATCTCTCCGCGCCAATTGAGATCGAGCATCCAGCCGATCATCGGCTGCAGGACCATTGCACCGGTCATCGAGCCCATGTTGGCGACGCCGCCGGCCGTGCCGGCGAGTGCCGCCGGCACGGATTCCTTGGCGAACGCGAAGCCGATCACCATGCAGCCCGAAGCAAAGCCGGCCACCAGCAACGTGACGAGAAGCAGGTCCGGGCCGGGCGGCACGAGCACGATCACCGCCCAGAGCACGAGCGCGCAAATGGTGCCCACCACGTACGGCGCCTTGCGCTCGTGCAAGCGGTCGGAGAACGCGCCGAATACCGGCCCGCCGACCGCCCAGGCGAGCATCAGCGCGGAGCAATATAGTGCCGCGCGCTGGGGTGAGAAGCCATACACCGAAACAAGATAAGGAACCCCCCACAGTCCGCCGAACGAGATGGTGGCTCCGGTAACGCCTTGCGGTGCGAGGAATAGCAGCCAGCTGTTGCGATAGCGAAGCACTTCGGCCAGCCCGAGCCACACCGAGCGACGGGGCGCACCGGGCGTGTGCCCGCTGAAGTAGCCGCGATAGCCGCGCTCGGTCGGATCGTCGCGCACCACGATCCAGATCGCGACGCACAGCGCGGCAGTGAGGAGCGCACCCACCAGCATCACGGGCCGCCAGCCGAAACCGCTCACCGCGGCTCGCAACGGCATGCCGGCGGCTACCGCGCCCGTCATGCCCGCAGCGAGCGCCAGGCCGCTCGCAAGCGCGAAGCGCCGCGGCTCGAACCAGTGCGCGGCGAGCTTCAGGGTGCAAACCCAGGCAACGCCCACCGAACCGCCGATGAGCAACCGCCCGAGCTTGGCTGCGAACAGATCCGGAGCAGCGGCGAACAGCAAGCTGCCCGCCGCGGCGATCGCGGCCCCGAGCGTCAACACACGACGGGCGCCAAAGCGATCGGCCATCAGCCCGGTGGGAATCTGCATCGCGACGTAGCCGTACAGATAGAACGCCGAAAGGTGGCCCAGGCCGGCCGCGTCGATGGCGAACTCCGCCATCAGCTCCTGCGTCATCACCGCGGGAGCGACGCGCTGAAAGAACCCCGTGAGGTAAAGCGCGGCGCCCAGAGCCCAGATGCCCCAGGCGAGCGAGGCAGGCGGAAACGCTATGCCGTGGCCGCCAGCGCGGTCGTTCAGCACTGCTCCCAGGGCAGACCTTCGAAGCGCCAGCCGGCCTTCGTGTTCCGCCGGTGATGCTCGTTCAGCTCGCCCTCGAAGCCGTGCGTTACGTTGTAGACGCGAGTGAAACCAGCGCGCTCAAGCTCTTCGCCGGCCTCTTGCGAGCGATTGCCCGAGCGGCAGATGAGCACGATCGGTCGGGTGTTGTGATTGGTGCCGGCAAGCCTCTTCACCTGCCCGACGAAATGCGGATTGACGGTCCAGTCGGGACCGTCGTTCCAGGCGACATGCAAGGCGCCCACCGGATGGCCGACGAACAGATACTCCATCTCGCTGCGGCAATCGACGAATAGCGCGTCAGCGCTCTTCTTGAGAAACTCGAAAGCTTCCTTGGGCTCAAGGTGCTGCATGGCGCGATCGATCTGAAAGCAGGAGCGTGATTATACGCCGGCGCGCCTGCAACTGGTTGACACGATTGGGATTCCCCTGCAAACTGCCAAGAAAGTTGAAGTCGCGCATAGCGCGCAGGGCGCCGATTTGATGTTCAGCTTGCGGGCGCCCGCCGGCCCTTCCGGCGCACAAGTACAGCTAAAGAGGCGTGCACCGAAGCCCGTTTCTTGCGCAAGCTGAACGGGCTTTTTTGTTTTCTTGATCGCACAGATGAGCCAACCCGCGCACGCCGCAAAGCTTGAAACGCTGCTCGAACAACGCATTCTCGTGCTCGACGGCGCCATGGGCACCATGATCCAGCGCGAGCGACTGGCGGAGGCCGACTACCGCGGCGCGCGCTTCCGCGACTGGCCGCGAGAGCTGAAGGGCAACAACGACCTGCTGTCGCTGACGCAACCCGCGCTGATCGCGCGCATTCACGCCCAATACCTCGAGGCGGGCGCGGACATCGTTGAAACGAACACCTTCAACTCGACCGCCGTGGCGCTCGCAGATTACGGCATGGAGGCGCTTGCCTACGAGCTGAACCTCGAGTCGGCGCGCCTCGCGAAGGCGACAGCGCGCGACCACGAAGCAAGTGACCCAGCGCGCCCGCGCTTCGTTGCCGGCGTACTCGGGCCGACCAACCGCACTGCGTCCATTTCGGCGGAGGTCAACGACCCCGGAGCGCGCTCGATCGGCTTCGACCAGCTGGTCAGCGCATACCGCGACGCGCTGCGCGGCCTCGTCGACGGCGGTGCAGACCTCGTGCTGCTCGAAACGATTTTCGACACGCTCAACGCCAAGGCCGCGCTGTTCGCGATCGAGACCCTGTTCGAGGAGCGCGGGGTGCGCCTGCCGGTGATGGTTTCGGGCACCATCACCGACGCCTCGGGCCGCACCTTGACCGGCCAGACGACCGAAGCGTTCTACAATTCGATCCGTCACGCGCGTCCGCTCGCGGTCGGACTCAACTGCGCGCTCGGCGCGAAAGAACTGCGCCCCTACGTCGAAGAACTCTCCGGCATCGCCGAGACCTACGTCTCCTGCCATCCCAACGCCGGGCTGCCAAACGCCTTCGGAGAGTACGACGACACGCCCGAGTCGATGGCGCGCCAGATCGGCGAGTGGGCGCGCACCGGCTGGCTCAACATCACCGGCGGCTGCTGCGGCACAACCCCGGATCACCTCAGGGCGATCGCAGAGGCCGTGCGCGGCGTCATGCCCCGCGTCATTCCGGAGCGCGCGCCATGCATGCGCCTCGCGGGCCTCGAGCCCCTCAACATCGGCGAAGACTCCCTCTTCGTCAACGTCGGCGAGCGCACCAATGTCACCGGCTCGAAGGCCTTCGCTCGCCTGATCCTTTCCGGTGACTACGCCGAGGCGCTCACGGTCGCGCGCCAGCAGGTGGAGAACGGAGCGCAGATCATCGACGTCAACATGGACGAGGCGATGCTCGACTCGGAGAAGGCGATGACCACCTTCCTGAATCTCGTCGCCTCCGAGCCCGACATTGCGCGCGTCCCGGTGATGATCGACTCCTCCAAATGGAGCGTCATCGAGGCGGGGCTGAAGTGCGTGCAGGGCAGGGGCGTGGTGAACTCGATCAGCCTGAAGGAAGGCGAGGAACCGTTCCTGCGACAGGCGCGCCTGGTGCGCCACTACGGCGCGGCAGTCATCGTGATGGCCTTCGACGAGCGCGGACAGGCCGACACGCTCGAGCGGCGCACCGAAATTTGCCAGCGCGCCTACCGGCTGCTTACCGAAAAGGTCGGCTTCGATGCGCAGGACATCATCTTCGATCCGAACATCTTCGCCATCGCAACGGGGCTGGAGGAGCATGCCCGCTACGGCATCGACTTCCTGGAGGCGACGCGCTGGATTAGGCAGAACCTGCCCGGCACCAAGATCTCTGGCGGTCTCTCCAACCTGTCGTTCTCGTTCCGCGGCAACGATGCGGTCCGCGAGGCGATGCATACCGCGTTTCTGTACCACGCCGTGCGCGCGGGCATGTCGATGGGCATCGTCAATGCCGGACAGCTCGGCGTATACGAGGAGATCGAACCCGAATTGCGGCAACGTGTGGAGGACGTCATCTTCGATCGGCGCAGCGACGCCACCGAGCGTCTCGTCGAGTTCGCCGGCACAGTGAAATCCGGGGCCAAAGCGACGAAGCACGACGACGCCTGGCGCGGCGGCACGGTCGAGCAGCGGCTGACGCACGCGCTTGTCAACGGCATCGCCACGCATGTGGTCGAGGACACCGAGGAGGCGCGGCGCAAAGCCGCACGCCCGATCGAGGTTATCGAGGGCCCACTGATGGACGGCATGAACGTCGTTGGCGACCTGTTCGGTTCGGGCAAGATGTTCCTTCCGCAGGTGGTGAAATCGGCGCGAGTGATGAAGCAGGCGGTGGCGCATCTCGTGCCGTATATCGAGGCGGAGAAAGCCAAGTCCGGCGAGGCGGGACGCGCCAAGGGCAAGATCGTGATCGCGACGGTCAAGGGCGATGTGCACGACATCGGCAAGAACATCGTCGCAGTGGTACTTCAGTGCAACAACTACGACGTGGTCAATCTCGGCGTGATGGTGCCGGCGCAAACCATCTTCGAGACCGCGCGTCGCGAGAACGCCGACGCGATCGGACTTTCCGGACTGATTACGCCTTCGCTCGAGGAAATGGCCCACGTGGCGCGCGAGATGCAGCGCGAAGGCTTCACGGTGCCGCTGCTGATCGGGGGCGCTACCACTTCGCGCGCGCACACCGCGGTCAAGATCGCGCCGCACTACGAGGCACCCGTGGTCTACGTGCCGGACGCCTCGAGAAGCGTCGGGGTGGTGCAAAGCCTGCTGTCCCGCGAGAACCGCGAGGCCTTTGCCGCCGGCGTGCGCGCCGATTACGATCGCATTCGCGCGCAGCACCGTGACAAGAAGGGCCCCGGCCCGCTGCACCCGATTGCCGAGGCGCGCCGTCTTGGCCTGAAGACCGACTGGAGCACCTATCTGCCGCCCGCGCCGCATCAGCTGGGCGTGCGCGCGCTGCGGGACTATCCGCTCGAAGACCTGCTCGGCTATATCGATTGGACGCCGTTCTTCCAGACCTGGGAGCTCTCCGGGCCCTACCCGAAGATTCTCCAGGACGCGGTGGTGGGCGACGCCGCGCGCAAGCTGTTTGCCGAGGCGCAGGCGATGCTTACCCGCCTGATCAAGGAAAAGTGGATCCGGGCGCACGCCGTCTATGGCTTGTTCGCCGCCGCCCGCGTCGGGCACGACGACATCGGGATCTATCGCGACGCGTCGCGCCGCGAACTCGCCATGACGTGGCACAACCTCCGGCAGCAGAACCACAAGCCCACAGGACAGCCGAACCTTTGCCTCGCGGATTTCATCGCGCCGCATGATTCCGGCGTCGCCGACCACGTCGGCGCCTTCGCCGTGACCGCCGGCGGCGATATCGATGAGAAGATCGCCGAGTTCGAGGCGCGCCACGACGATTACAGCGCCATCATGCTCAAGGCGCTGGCCGACCGGCTCGCCGAAGCGCTGGCCGAGCGGCTGCATCAGCGCGTTCGGCGCGAGTTCTGGGGTTATGCCCGTGACGAGAAGCTGGGCAACGCGGAGCTGATCGAAGAAGGCTATCGCGGCATCCGGCCGGCTCCGGGCTACCCCGCGTGCCCGGACCATACCGAGAAGGGGGGTCTGTTCGCGCTGCTCGACGCGCCTGCGCGCGCCGGCATGCATCTGACCGAGAGCTATGCGATGCTGCCCGCCGCATCGGTGTCGGGATTTTATCTTTCGCACCCGGAGTCGCGCTATTTCGCGGTGGGCAAGATCGGTCGCGACCAGGTCGAAGACTACGCAGGCCGCAAGGGCATGAACCTCGCTGAGGCCGAGCGCTGGCTCGCGCCCTATCTCGCCTACGAGCCGCAGGCCGAGGCCCGCACAGCGGCGTCGCTCTAGCGAGCCGGGGAGCGGCAGCCATGCCCGGAAGCGCCAAACTGTTTCTCGCGCTTGGCGCGCTATTCGCGGCCGCCGCGGTGCTGACCGGCGCCTTCGGCGCACATGGCCTGCGCGCGCGGCTGGCCGCAGATGCTCTGACGATTTACCAGACCGGCGTCCAATATCAATTCTGGCACGCGCTCGGGCTTCTCGGCGTCGGCTTCGCATGCCTGCATCTGCCAGAAAGCGGCTGGCTTCGGGCCGCTGGCGCACTGTTTGCGCTCGGCATCGTATTGTTCTCGGGCAGCCTCTATTGGCTCGCACTTGGCGGCACGAAGTGGCTTGGGGCGGTGACGCCGGTCGGCGGTGGCGCCTTCCTGCTGGGCTGGATCGTATTCGTGATCGCCGTGTTGCGCGCCTAGTCGCGCTCGAGGGCTTCCGGTGCGAGCGCGCTGTCGCCCGGCAGCTCTACGGCACGACCCAAGCGCAGATGCTGCGCGAGGGGCCACCCGGCAAGTGCCCGGGCAAGCGTTTCCGCGTGCGTCGTATCCGTCAGCTCGAGCAACACGCGCGCGGGTCGTACCTCGCGCAGCGCGCGTGTGAGGTCCACCTGCAGCGCAATGCGTCCGGTACAGCAGGGGCAGCCCGCCGGGAGCCGGCGCAGCGCGCTCTCGCGCCCGACGCGGCCCTCGGCATTCACTAGGCCGAGCCACCCCTTGCGCGCGCCGACCAAACGCTCGATCAGCGCGCTTTTCCCCGATCGCGGCGCACCCGAGACGACGTGCAGCGGAATCCGGCTCACTTGCGCCAGAAGCTTGGCGTCATCAGCACAAACACGGTCAGCAGCTCGAGGCGCCCGAGCAGCATGGCCGCAGTGCAGATCCAGATCTGGAAGTCGCTCAGCAACGCATACGTGCTCGCGGGGCCGACCGCGCCAAGGCCCGGACCGAGATTGTTCACCGTCGCAGCCGCAGCAGACACGGCCGTAAGCAAATCGAGCCCCGTTGCGGTCAGCAGCAGCGTGATCCCGCCCATCGTCACGCCGTACACAAGCATGTAGGCCAACACCGCAAAGATGATGTTGTTATGCACCACGTGGCCGCCAAGCTTGAGCGGGATCGTCGCTCGCGGATGCACAATGCGCTCCAGCTCGCGAAAGGCCTGATGGAACATGAGCTGCGCACGCATCATCTTGATGCCGCCCCCGGTCGAGCCCGAGCAAGTCGAGAATGCCGCGAGCACCAGCATCCAAAGCGGCGCGAAGATCGGCCACTGGGCGTAGTCGGTGCTCGAATACCCGGTGGTGGTCGCGACCGAGACCACGTTGAAAGCGGCGTAGCGCAGCGCGGTCGTGACATCCGGATAAAGGTCGTGCATGACCAGCAGGCCGGTCACGCCGGCGACGCTTACCCCGACTACCGTCAGAAACGGCAGCGCCTCCGGGTCGCGCCGGTAGGGCGCGAGGCTGCGTCGATGCAGGACGCTGAAGTGCGTGGCAAAGTTGATTCCGGCAGCGAGCATGAAGAATACCGAGACCGCCTCGATGCGTGGCGAGCCCCAGTATCCGAGACTCGCGTCATGCGACGAGAAGCCTCCCAGCCCGAGCGTCGTGAAGGCGTGCATGACCGCATCGAGCCCCGACATGCCCGCCCAGTAGTACGCCGCCGCGCAGGCTATGGTAAGGGCGACGTACACCATCCACAGCCCCTTCGCAGTCTCGGTAATACGCGGCGTGAGCTGACTTTCCTTCATCGGCCCGGGGGTCTCGGCCTTGAGCAGCTGCCGCCCGCCAACGCCGAGCAGGGGCAGGATCGCCACCGCGAGCACGATGATGCCCATGCCGCCCAGCCACTGCAGCTCGCAGCGCCAGAAGTTGATCGACGGTGGCAGGTAATCAAGCCCGCTCAGCACGGTGGCGCCGGTCGCGGTCAGCCCGGACATCGACTCGAAGTACAAATCGGTAAAGCTCAGCTCCGGCATGTAGGCGAGCAGCGGTAGCGCGCCGAACGCCGGAAGCACCGTCCAGACCAGCGCGACGAACAGGAAGCCGTCACGCAGCTGCAGCTCGCGCGGCGCGCTGCGCGTCAGCAACCAAGTGACACCGCCGACGAACGCGGTCGCGAAGATCGCCAGGTCATAGGCGCCTTCTGCATCGTCCCCCGTATAGAGCGCGACCCCGAGCGGCAGCAGCATGGCGACCGCGAACAGGATCACCACCACCGACAACAGATTGAGCACTACGGCGATGCGGCCCATCACCGCTTAGAGGAAACCGACGCCGACCTGGAACAGCTTCTCGACCTTGGGGAGGCGTTTCTTGTCGGTCACGAAGACGATCACGTGGTCTTCGGCCTCGATCATGGTGTCGTGATGCGCCATGATCACCTCGTCCCCGCGTACCACCGCGCCGATGGTCGTTCCCGGCGGCAGGTCGATCTCCTCGATACGCCGACCGGTCAGCCGGCACGACTCGCGATCACCGTGCGCCACGGCTTCAAGCGCCTCCGCGGCGCCGCGCCGCAGGCTGTGCACGGCGACCACGTCGCCGCGCCGCACGTGCGCGAGCAGTGTGCCGATGGTGGCCTGGGCGGGCGAGATCGCAATGTCGATCTCGCCGCTTTGCAACAGGTCGACGTAAGATTTCCGATTAATGAGTGCCACGACCCGGCGCGCGCCCATGCGCTTGGCAAGCAGCGAGCCCATGATGTTGTTCTCGTCGTCGTTGGTGACGGCGAGAAATAAGTCCATCTCCGAAACGCTCTCCTGCTCGAGCAGTTCCTCGTCCGTGGCGTCTCCTGTGAGCACCAGCGCCTTTTCCACCTGCGCAGCCAGCAGTTCGCTGCGCCGCTTGTTGTGCTCGATGATGCGCACGGAGTAGTCGTGCTCGAGAGCCCGCGCCAGCCGCAGACCAATGTTGCCGCCGCCGGCGATCATCACGCGCTTGACCGGCCGGTCCATGCGACGCAGCTCGCGCAGCACCTGGCGGATATGCTTGGTCGCGGCAAGGCAGAACACCTCGTCTCCGGCCTCGATCACCGTGTCGCCGTCGGGCACGATCGCGCGGTCGCGGCGGAAGATCGCGACGATACGCGTGTCGATCCCCGGGATGTGCTGACGCAGCGCCTTGAGCTGCCGCCCGACCAGCGGTCCGCCCATGTAGGCGCGCACCGCCACCAGGCTAACGCGTCCGTCGGCGAAGTCGAGCACCTGCAGCGCCTCGGGGAACTCGACCAGCTTCGCGATGTAGTCGGTAAGAATCTGCTCTGGGCAGATCGAAACATCGACGTCGAAGCCGTCCGCCCCCAGCACCATCTCCTCGTCGAGGAAGTCGGTGGCGCGGATGCGCGCGATGCGCCGCGGCACGTTGAAGCGGCGCGCGGCGAGCTTGCAGGCCACCAGATTGGTCTC
>JBFKUL010000010.1:0-25078 GCA_041635755.1 Burkholderiales bacterium
AAGGTGATGCCGACCTGGCGCTGCAGCGCCTTGAGCTCGACCTGCATGCTCTCGCGCAGCTTCAGGTCGAGCGCGCCGAGCGGCTCGTCGAGCAAGAGCACGCGCGGCCGGTTGATCAGTGCGCGCGCGAGCGCCACGCGCTGTCGCTGACCGCCCGAGAGCTCGGCGGGGCGGCGTTCGCCGATGCCTGGAAGGTGCACCAGCTCGAGCATCTCGTCGGCGCGCCGGTAGCGCTCGGCCCGCTCCACGCCACGCACCATCAAGCCGTAGGCGATGTTGTCGCGCACGTTCATGTGCGGGAACAGCGCGTAGTCCTGAAATACGGTGTTGACGTCGCGCTCATACGGCGCGCGGCGGCTGGCGTCGACGCCGTGAATCAGCACCCGACCGCGGGTGGGAAACTGGAACCCGCCGATCATTCGCAGGCAGGTGGTCTTGCCCGAGCCCGACGGGCCGAGCAGGGTGAAGAACTCGCCCTCTCTGACCTCCAGGCTCACGCGGTCGACGGCGATGACCGGCCCGAAGGCACAGGTCACGTCATCGAACGCGACGGCGGCAACCATGGCGCGGTGAAAAAAGGCGCGCGCGCCCGCGGCGCGAGGCGCCACGGGCGCGCGGGAGGAGACTAGCGTCCGCCGAGGACCGCGATGTAGTCCGATACCCAGCGGTAATAGGGCACGCACTTGCCGGCTTGAGACTTGCAGTTGGCGACCGGCGTACGCCAGAAGTGGATCTTGTCGAAGCTCTTGAGCCCGTGGCGCTCGCAGCCCTGGTCTGTGTGCAGCGGGTTGCCCTTGCACGCCTCGAGGCGCACTGGCACCGAGCCGAACCACGCCGCGAGGTCGCCCTGCAGCTTCGGATTGATTGAGTGCTCGAGCCACTTGTAGGCGCAGTTCGGGTGCTTGGCCTTCGCGTGCATCATGGTGGTGTCCGCCCACCCGGTAACGCCTTCCTTCGGCACCGAGGTGGCCACAGGCCGGTTCTTCGATTTGAGGATGTTCGCTTGGAACTGCCAGGCGGAGGAGGCGACGAACCCCTCGTTGGTGAAGTCGTCGATCTGCACGAACGCGTCGTGCCAGTAGCGCGCCACGAGCTTGCGTTGCTGACGCAGCAGCGTGAGCGCCGCCTTGTACTGGTCCTCGTTCAGCTCGTAGGGATCCTTGATGCCGAGCTCGGGCTTGGTCGACATGAGGTAGAGCGCCGCGTCGGCGATATAGATCGGCCCGTCGAAGGCCTGGATGCGGCCCTTGTTCGGTTTGCCGTCGGGCAGGTTCATTTCCTCGAACACGACGTTCCAGGACGTCGGCGGCTCCTTGAACACGGTGGTGTTGTACATGAGCACGTTGTAGCCCCACTGGTAGGGCACGCCGTAGTGCTTGCCGCCGACCGTGTGCCACGGTGCGTTCTGCAGGCGCTCGTCGACTTTCTTGTAGCTCGGCACCAGCGAGGTGTTGATCTCCTGCACGCGTCCGCCCGCGATCAAGCGCAGGCTCGCGTCGCCCGAGGCCGTCACCAGGTCAAACCCGCCCTCATTCATCAGCGCGACCATTTCGTCGGAGGTGTTCGCGGTCTTGATATGGACCTTGCAGCCGGACTGCTTCTCGAAATCCGTCACCCAGTCGAATCGTTTGTCGGTGCTGCCGCGCTCGATGTAGCCGGGCCAGGCGACAATGTCGACGCGCCCCTCGCCCTTGCCGATCGCGGTGCGTGCCGCGTCTGCGCCGGATGATGCGAACACGGCTGTGACGAGCAGCGCGACGATGCCGAATGCCGGCTTGCGCGCGCCGCCGAATCTCTCCTTGCTGATGTTCATGGCCCTTCCTCCTTGGCTCGGTGGTGATGCGGGAACCGGGAACTTGCCTCCAGCGCTCCGCGGCGACTCAGCGTAGCAACCGCGCGAAGCGATTGGAAATTCAATCTTTAGGGTGCCGGCTATCTGAATTTCAGATCGACAGGGTCGGATAATACATAAAGTGTTGAAAATAAATATTTTATTTACTATCGGCGGCCGCTCGTGGGTCTTGCCTTGGCCCGGCTCTGGTCCCGGGCGACCTCGATGAAATCCTGAGCGGTCCAGTTGAGCTCGGCGCCGCGGCGCCACACCAGGCCAATATCCACGGTAGGAAGCTCGTCTCGAATGGTGCGCGACTCGACCCGGTCCCATTCCAGCGACCAGGGGCGGTAGGCAAAATCCGGCAGCACGGCGACGCCGACGCCGTTGGCGACGAGGCTGCGTACGGCTTCGAGCGAGCCGGTGCGCAGCACCGTCGGCGCGGCGAGTCCGCTGCGGCGCCAGATCCCCGCCATCACCTCGTCGATGCCGTCGGCGATCAGCGTGATCTGCGGCACCTGCGCGATGTCGCGCAGCGATACTTCGGTGGCCTCACACAGCGGATGGTCGGCGGCGAGCCACAGGCGGTTCGGCGAGCGGGTCAGGACTTCTGCGCCAAGCGCGTTGTGCTCATGCAGCGTGTTGAGCATCAGGATCGCTACGTCGACTTCACCGTTGATCAGCATGTGCTCGAGAAAGCTGTGCTCGTCCTCCGAGACCGCGATCTCGACCTCGGGAAACGCGCGGCGATAGCGATCAAGCAGCTCGGCGAGGTAGTAGCCCGCGACGAGGCTGGTGACGCCGATCGCGAGCTGTCCGCGGCGCGTCGGCAGCTTGCCGTGCAGCGCATGGTTGGCTTCAGCGATCGCAGCGAGTATGCGCTTCGCGTGCGTCAGGAAGAGATGTCCCTCGCGCGTCAGGCTCACGCCGCTCGACGAACGCTCCAGCAGCGTAACGCCGAGGCCGCGCTCGAGATCGCGCATTGCGGTGGTCATCGCCGACTGCGAGATGCTCAGGTCGCGCGCGGCGCTCGAGACCGACGCCGCCTCGGCAACAGCAATGAAATATCGGATCTGACGCAGGGTGAGGTTCATGGCGCTTGCTGGGTTTGCATGCCGCCTGCGCAAAAGGCAAGGCGGGGAGCATCCCCGGTCGCGTGGCGCATTATGCCGAGTCGTGGATCGAAACTGACCATGCTCGCGTGGCCACGGGGCTGCGCTGCACGAAAACGCGGCGCAACGTGCACGCGCGCTGCGTGCGCAGCAGCCCATAGGAACGAGGAAAGATCGTCCGCCGTCCGCCGGATCGGGCGGACGGCGGAGAAATGGTCGCCCACAGCACTTACACGTGCTGTCATCGGACCACTAAGCGGCGCCCGCGTCGCGCGTGCGCCTTTTATTTCGGATGCGAAGCGCGGCTCGCCTTGCAGCACGCCGTGCTCGGGATGACAAAGTGGTTGGTGAGGATGCTACGCCAGGGGGCGGGGCGCTGTCCATGCCCTGGGGCGGCCCCCTCCGGGTGGCACGGCATCGCGCGTTCACCTGCACCCCCTGACAGGGGGAAGGACCCACCGCGTGGCGCCGTTTGCTAGGCTAGTCGGCGTGCACCCATCGGCGGATTCGCCCGGCGCCCCGGGCCAGACCCGGGACCGCTACGCGTGGACCGCGCTCGTGGCGGCGAATCTGGTGCCGCTCGCCCTGGTATTGGCAGGGCTGTGGGACATCTCAGGGGTCATGCTGCTGTACTGGGCCGAGAATCTGGTCATCGGGTTCTACAACCTCTGGCGTATCGCGCTCGCGGGGCGGGGAAGCGCGGGGGAAAAGGTCGCTTTGTCGGCCTTCTTCACCGTCCACTACGGCATGTTCTGCCTTGCGCACGGCATGCTGATCGCCCAGTTGTTCAACGTCGGGGCAAACGCGCCGCCTCCGCCCTTCGGCGCGGACCGCTGGGAGGAGTTTGTCCCGCTGGCGCACGCTTTTAGTGGGGAGATGTGGCTGGCGATCGTGGCGCTGCTCGCGTCGCACGGCGTGTCCTTCGTGCGCCATTACCTGATCGGCGGCGAGCGCCGCGAGGCCGAGCCCGAGCGGCTGATGATGCGGCCCTACGGCCGCATCGTGGTGATGCACGTGGTCGTGCTGGGCGGGGCAATGATCGTGCAGGAACTCGGCGCACCGCTTGGCGCGCTCATGCTGCTGATCGCGCTCAAGACCTGGCTTGACCTCACTTCGCATCACCGCTCGCACGCGCGCGCGGCCAAACGGTAGCGCGGCTCAGTGCAGCGGCGCGTTCAGTGCGAGCCAGCTTTCCCGCGGCGACGGGGCGAGTGCCCGGATGCGGCGGGTCTGCAGCAGCAGCTCCTCCCACATGCCCTCGGTTTCCTTGCGGAAAACCGCGTCGACATCGGCGTCGAGCACCGACCACAATCCGCGGTCAAGCTCGCTCTTGAGCTCACCGGGGCGCCATCCGACGTAGCCGACGTAATAGCGCGCCTCGTTCGGCGTGGTCTCGATCACGCGGTCGATGGTATTTGCGCGAAACGCGATGAACAGGTTCTTCATTAGCGGAAGCGAGCCTTCACCCGGATTCGCGTCGGTCCGTACGAGCGCGACCAGCGCACCGCGCGCAAAAGGCCCGCCGTAATACACGGGATCGGCGACTTTCTTGGAAGGCTCGTGCTCGGGAAACAGGCTTCCCAGAGAACGTCGGGTGGGGCGATTCAGAATCACGCCGACATGGCCGCCGTTGGGCGCCGGCGCCGCGATCAGGACGGTTTGCCGGTAGTCGAGATCGCGAAACGCGGGATGCGCAACAAGCAGCATCGGCCCGTCAGTCTGGATTTGGGCGAGCGCTTCCTGCGGCCCCAGCGCAAGCGCCATTGCGAGCATTGCCAGTCGTAGCATTCCCATGTCAGTCACCCCGACACGACAGGTGGCTCCATGCTATACGCGACCTACGGGTATGTCGACCAACAGTGTCACAGTCCTGACCATTAACCATTGATTCGGCAGGCGTTGCACTGCAGCGTTTGATCGAGGTTGACTTGATCCGCGTGCGTGCTATTTTTGTGTCGGAAGCGCGCAAACGTCATCGGGTTTCCGAAGGCGTCGGGCGCAGGATCTCGGGCGACCGTCCGGGTATTGCGCTACAGGACCACGGGCCGTGCCGAAGGACACGGCGTCTCGCGCGGTTCCGGGAAAAGTGGCGAAAGTCACTGGTAGACGAGCGCCGCTCTTGCGGCGCCGCCCGGCGAGACCGGGCAAAGCCCCGCTGCGGCGGGGCTTTTCAATTCAGGGGCCGATTGCGGCGAAGCGGGGTGGGGCTTGCGTCTGTCGACGGCTGGCCCGCTCGTGCAGCCTCTTCCACAGGCCACTTGGGTCCTCGAGGAATACTGTGCTTTCGTCCGCGGGCAGGAGGTACCAGCCGTCGCGTTCGAGCTCGTCTTTGAGCTGTCCCGGCGACCAGCCCGAGAATCCGGCGTACAGGCGGTAGCGCGGCGCACCGGGGGTGGCGAGCAGGCGCTCCACGTTTCGCGGGTGCATCGTGAGGTAAAGGCCGGGCAGAACGTGGAATGCCGAAGCCGCCGGCGCGGTCTCCGATCGAAACAGCGCCACGACGGTCTGCCGCATCACCGGACCGCCGAAAAATACCGCGTCCTTGTAGTTCTGCGTCGGGACATCGTCGCCGTAGAACTGGGAAAGCTTGAGCGAGGTTGGCCGGTTGACGATCACGCCGACGGTGTGGCCGTCCTGGGCCTGCGTGACCAGGACCACCGTTTGGGAGAAGTTCGGGTCGCGGATGGCGGCTCTCGCCACCAGGAAAACCGCGTTCGGCGGCGCATTCGGTTGGGCCAGCACCGGCGGTGCCTGGACCGCGGCGGCGAGGCCGGCGGCGGCCAAGAGGAGAGTACGCGTCACCCAATCATTATCCGGCCGCGCCGGCCCCGTCTCAACAGCCGCCATGCTTGACCCGGATCAAGTTCGGCGCGCCGGCATGCGCTACTTTGTTCTGCGAGGCGCTCATGAGCGGGCAGGTGGCATGAAAAAGTACCTAGTACCGGTGGACGGATCCGAAGGCTCGCAGCGCGCACTGGGATACGCGAGCGCGCGCGCCCGGGGCGGCGAGGTACAGGTCCATGTGCTGCACGTCGAGACGCCGCGCCGTGACGAGGGGCTGCGCGTCAACGCCGCGACGGCAAATCTCCACAAGCTGCGGCATGAGCCCGGCAAGCAGCTGCTAGCCGATGCGGCTGAGCGGCTTGAAAAGGATAACGTCCCTCACGAGACGCATATCCGCGAAGGCGAAGCCGCACAGACGATTGCGCGTTACGTCGACGCGCAGAAGATCGACGAAGTGATCATGGGCACACGCGGCAGGGGCGCGATCGGCCGGATGCTGCTCGGCTCGGTAGCGCAGCGCGTCGTGCAGCTCGTGCACGTGCCGGTGACGCTCGTGAAATAGCCGGGGGCGCCCGCCTCCGGCAGTCGGCTCAAGCAATGCCCGTGTCGACTCAGCTGAACGCGGCGATGCCGGTCTGCGCGCGCCCGAGGATCAGCGCGTGCACGTCGTGGGTGCCCTCGTAGGTGTTGACCACCTCGAGATTCACCAGATGGCGGATGACGCCGAACTCGTCCGAGATCCCGTTCCCGCCGAGCATGTCGCGCGCCATGCGCGAAATTTCGAGCGCCTTGCCGCATGAGTTGCGCTTCATGATCGATGTGATGTCGGTCGCCGCCGTGCCCTCGTCCTTCATGCGCCCGAGCCGCAGGCAACCCTGCAGGCCGAGCGTGATCTCGGTCTGCATGTCGGCGAGCTTTTTCTGGATCAGCTGGTTCGCGGCCAGCGGCCGGCCAAATTGCTGCCGGTCGAGCACGTATTGGCGAGCCGCGTGCCAGCAAAACTCCGCCGCGCCGAGCGCGCCCCAGGCAATGCCGTAACGCGCCGAGTTCAGGCAGGTGAACGGGCCCTTCAGGCCACGCACCTCGGGAAACGCGTTTTCTTCCGGGCAGAACACGTTATCCATCACGATCTCGCCCGTGATCGAGGTGCGCAGGCCCACCTTGCCCTGGATCTTCGGCGCCGAGAGCCCCTTCATGCCTTTCTCGAGGACAAAGCCGCGGATTGCGCCCTCGTCGTCCTTCGCCCAGACCACGAACACATCTGCGATCGGCGAGTTCGAGATCCACATCTTGGTGCCCGTCAGGCTGTAGCCGCCCTTGGCCTTCTTTGCTCGCGAGACCATTGAGCCCGGATCGGAGCCATGGTTGGGCTCGGTCAGGCCGAAGCAGCCGATCCACTCGCCGGTAGCAAGCTTGGGCAGGAACTTCTTTTTCTGCGCATCGGTGCCGAATTCGAAGATCGGCACCATGACGAGCGAGCTCTGCACGCTCATCATCGAGCGGTACCCCGAGTCGACGCGCTCGACTTCGCGTGCGATCAGGCCGTAGCACACGTAGTTCAGTCCCGGGCCTCCGTATTCGGGCGGAATCGTCGGGCCAAGCAGGCCGAGCGCTCCCATCTCGCGAAAGATCGCGGCGTCGGTTTTTTCGTGCCGGAACGCCTCCAGCACGCGCGGCGCGAGTTTTTCCTGGCAGTAAGCGGCCGCGGCCTCACGAACCATGCGTTCGTCTTCGGTCAGCTGCTCGTTCAGCAGCAGGGGGTCATCCCATACGAACTGGGCTTTTGGCTTGGACTTGAGGGGGGCGTTCATGGGAACTCCTTGCAGTGGCGGGCCGCCCGCGGCGGCCGCGCCGGGACAGGCGGATTTTACCCCGCGCGAATGGGAGCGCGACGCGCGCGGAGGTACGGGCGCAGCGTAGCGCCTATGCCGCGCGCTCGAGGATCACCGCAAGGCCCTGGCCGACGCCGATGCACAGCGACACCGCGGCGTACTTCGCGCCGCTCGCCTGCATCTCGCGTGCCACGGTCAGCGCGAGTCGCGCGCCCGAGCAGCCAAGCGGGTGGCCGATCGCGATAGCACCGCCGTTCGGATTTACGCGCGGATCCTTGTAATCGACGTCGAGCAGCTTCAAGCAGCCCAGCACCTGGCTGGCGAAGGCCTCGTTGATCTCGATGATCTCGAGATCCTTCAGGGTGAGCCTCGCGCGCTCGAGCGCGAGCGGAATCGCGTAGGCTGGACCTACGCCCATGATGCGGGGCTCGACGCCCGCCGAGGCGGCGGCGAGGATCCGGGCGATCGGCTTTCTGCCGTGCTTTTCGCCCCAGGCGCGGCTGCCGATCAGCAACGCGGCAGCGCCGTCGTTCACGCCGGATGCGTTGCCCGCGGTGACGACGCCGCCCTCGAACAGGGGCTTGAGCCGCGCCAGCGATTCCATCGACGAATCGCGCCGCGGATGCTCGTCGGCGTCGACGACCGAGGGCTCCGCGTCCTTCTTTCGTGCTGGCAGCGCGATCGGCAGGATCTCGCCCTTGTAAAACCCCTCGGCCTCGGCCTTGGCGTATTTCTGTTGCGAGGCAAGCGCGAACTCGTCGGCCTGCTCGCGCGTGATGCCGAACTCCTTGGCGACGTTGTCGCCGGTTTGCGGCATCGTGTGGTCGCCGAATTGCTTCGCGAAGCGCGGATTGGGAAAACGAGAGCCGATGGTGGTGTCGTACAGCTTCACGTCGCGGCTGTAAGGCGAGTCCGACTTGGCGAGCACGTAGGGCGCGCGCGTCATGCTCTCGACGCCGCCTGCCACGTACAAGTCGCCTTCCCCGCAGGTGACCGCACGGGCGGCATCAGTGACCGCCTGCAGGCCGCTGGCGCACAGGCGGTTCACGGTCACACCGGGCGTGCTTGGCGGCAGCCCCGCAAGCAGCGCGGCAAAGCGCGCGACATTGCGGCAATCCTCGCCCGACTGCGTGACGCAACCCAGCACGACGTCGCTGATTTCGGCGGGGTCGAGCTTGTTGCGTGCCACCACTTCCTTGATCACCTCTCCCGCCAGGTCGTCCGGTCGTACCGGCGCAAGCTTGCCGGCGTGTCGGCCAATGGGGGAGCGCAGTCCGTCGTAGAGATAAGCGTCCAGCATGTGACCTCCTGCAGTCAGGATTCGGGAGTGAGCAGCGAAACGCCGAGCCGCGCGCGACGCTGCAGCCAGGGACTCGGACGGTAGCGCGGGTCCCGGTAAAAGGCGTGCATCGCTTCGAGCACCATCAGGATCTTCGCCGGACCGAGCGAATTGCCCATGGAGAGCGGCCCATTCGGGTAGCCTAGGCCGAGCACCACGGCACGATCCAGGTCCTCCGGCGTAGCGATGCCTTGCTGGACAATGTCGCAGCCGACGTTGACGATGTGCGCGACCACGCGCTGCGCGACGAAGCCGGCCGAGTCCCGGATCACCGAAACCGGTGTGCCGTCGGCGGCGAGCAGCGCATGCGCCGCGTCCCGCATCTCGGGCCGCGTCACCGGCGTCGTCATCAACGTGCGGCGCTTGGAAAATCCGAACAGGGGATCGATCGCGACGGTTCGCGCGGGGTCGAGCTGCAGCTCGAGCGCGGCGCCGGTCGCGTCCTGCCCGAGCGGCGCCACCATGCAAAGCGCGTTGTTGGAAGGCGCGTCGCCTTGCTCGACCTTCGCCCCGAGCTTCGCCGCAAGCTCCTTCAGAATGCGCGCGTTCGGGGCCACCCAGACGCTCGAGGGTTTGGCCTTGGGCACCGGCGGCTCGGCAATCTTTTGGGCGGCGCCGTCGTTGCCGTACACGTACCAGCCACGGCCGGTCTTGCGCCCGAGCAGTCCGGCAGCGACGCGCGGCTCGGCGACAAACGACGGCTGGTACTTCGGCTCCTGGTAATACTGCCCGTACATCGATTTCATGACGCCATGGGCAATGTCGAGACCGACCAGGTCCATCAGGCCGAACGGTCCGATGCGAAAGCCGGCCACATCCACCAGGATGCGGTCGATCGTGGCGAAATCGGCGACCCCCTCGGCCAGCACGCGCAGGCTCTCAGGTACGAAGCCGCGGCCCGCATGGTTGACGATGAATCCGGGCGTGTCCTTGCACCGTACCGGGGTGTGGCCATAGCGTCTGGCGAGGGCGGTGAGCGCGTCGCTCACCCACGGCTCGGTCAGCTCGCCTGCCACCACTTCGACAATCTTCATCACCGGCACCGGATTGAAGAAATGGTAGCCGGCGACACGGCCGGGCTTTTTGCATGCCGCGGCCATCGCTGTTACGGAGAGCGAAGACGTATTGGAGGCGATGATGCAGTCCTCGGCGACGATATCCTCGAGCGCTCGGAACAGCGCCTGCTTGGGTTCCAGCTGCTCGATGATGGCCTCGATCACAACCTGGCAGGGCACGAAGTCCCTGAGCGCATCGACGATCTCGATGCGCGCGAGCGTCGCGTCGGCGTCGGCCTGCTTGACGCGGCCTTTCTCCACGAGCTTGGCGAGCGATTGCGCGATGGCGTCCTTGGCTTTTTGCGCTGCGCCCGACCGCGTGTCGAAGACCCGTGTGCGCACGCCGCACTGCGCGAGCACCTGTACGATGCCGCGGCCCATCGTGCCGCTGCCGGCTACGCCGGCGGTAAGGTCGCTGCGGTTGATATCGAGCATTAGTTGGAGGTGCGAGGATGTCCGCGAATTCTAACCGCGAGCCCGAGGCAAGCCGTCGTGCCGGGCGAAACCGGACCCCATCCGGGGGTCCGATCGAGTGGCAGCGCAGTAGGGCGCAACGGCTATAATCCTCCGAAAAGAGGGGTCGTCGAGGGGAAGATCCTGAAAAGCGAGCGCTGAGTCATCGGGCGCCACGACCTGCGGGCGAAGGAACGCGGTCCGGCAGCGGATCGGCGAGAGGAGGGCAACCATGAAGTACGAGAAGATTCTCCTGGCCTACAACGGCTCTCAGGAAGGCAAACGAGCGCTGCTCGAATGCGCGGAGCTGGCCAATTTCCTGCAGGCCAAGACGCACTTGCTGGCGGTGGCCAGCATGCCGCCGAGCCTGTTCCTGACCGAGGGCTTCGTGCCCGAGGAGTTGCTTGAGGAAGAGAAGAAGCGCACCCAGCAGGTCCTCGACGAGGGCATCCAGTCGCTGCGCTCGCGCGGCTTCGACGCCACCGGCCATCTTGCGGTGGGCGAGCCCGTGGAGGAGATCTGCCGCCAGGCAAAGGAGCTGAACGTGGACCTGATCGTGATCGGGCATAACCAGAACACCTCGTTCGCAGCGCGCTGGTGGAAAGGCTCGGTTGGCGCCTCGCTGCTCGATTACGCGCCGTGCAGCATCCTCATTTCGCTCACCAAGGGCGCGGGAAAGTAGCCTCTGCCGGTACCGCGCGCGGTCGATTGCAGCACCGCGCCGTTTCGAACTTGATCGCAGTTCGGTTGCGTGCGCGCCGGTAGAATGGCTGCGGGCGCAGGCCACGGCGACATCGTCATTCGGATCAGGGAATTCCCATGCAGAAGCTGAAAGGACGCCTCGAGGACGAGCGCATGCTCACCGGTCGTGGGCGCTATGTTTCCGACTGGAATCTTCCGAACCAGGCCTACGCGCATTTCCTGCGCTCGGATCACGCGCACGCGAAGATCGTCTCGATTGACGCCAGCGCGGCACTAAAGCACCCGGGCGTGCTCGCGGTACTCACCGGCGAGGACATCGAACGCGCAGGCTACAAGTCGCTGCCCGCGGCGCTGCCTGCAAAGGGACGCGGCGGTTCGGAGCTCATCAATCCCGGCCGGCCGGCGTTGGCGCAGGGGCGTGTGCGCTTCGCGGGCGACGCCGTGGCCATCGTGGTGGCCGAAAGTTCGGCCACGGCGCAGGACGCAGCCGAGCTGGTGGCGGTCGAGTACGAGGACCTGCCGGCGGTTGTGTCTGCGCTGGAAGCAGTCGCGCCCGGCGCGCCGCTGGTGCACGAGGGCGTGCCGGGCAATGTCGTCATCGACTACGAGTCCGGCGACGAGGCCGCGACGCGTGCTGCCTTCGCGCGGGCCGCCAAAACGGTGAACCTCACCGTGGACAACACGCGCGTGGTCGGCAATCCGATGGAGCCCCGCGCCTGCCTCGCCGCGTACGACGCGGCGGCCGCGATGTACCATCTTTACGTCTGCACGCAGGGCGCGCCGACCATGCGCGGACAGCTCTCTGCGGTGCTTGGCGTGCCGCCGGAGAAGATTCGAGTCATTGCTGAGGAGGTCGGCGGCGGCTTTGGCGTGCGTTTCAACCTCTATCCCGAGTACTGCGCCGCGCTGCTTGCTGCGAAAACGCTCGGCCGCCCGGTGAAATGGGTCGGCACGCGCTCGGAAGTGTTTCTCGCCGACGAGCAGGCCCGCGACGTCATCAGCCGCAGCGAGCTCGCGCTCGACGATGCCGGGCGCATCATCGGGATGCGCTTCGACCTGGTCTCGAACCTGGGCGCGTATCTTGCGCCCACGGGCCCGTTCGTCAATACGATCGCGGTCATCAACTGCCTCTCCGGCGTTTATGACGTGAAGGCGGCCGCCTACGCACGCATCCGGCTCGCGCTGACGAACACCGCGCCGCTCGCCGCTTATCGTGGCGCCGGCCGCCCGGTGATGTCGTATGCGCTCGAGCGCGTAGTCGACCAGGCGGCGCACCAGCTCAAGATGGATCCGGCCGAGATCCGCCGCCGCAGTTTTATTCCGAAAAACGCGTTTCCCTACAAGATCGCCTCGGGCTTCGAGTACGACTGCGGCGACTTTGAAGGAGTGCTGGATGACGCGCTCAAGGCGGCCGACTGGCAGGGTTTCGAGAGCCGTCGCGCCGAGAGCGCCAAGCGCGGCCGCCTGCGCGGGCGCGGCATGGCGACCTTCATCGAGTCGACCGGAGCGGGTTTTGCGCCCAAAGATCAGGTCGAGGTGCGCTGGGACGGTAACGGCGGCTTGACGCTCTACGGCCCGACGCACAACCACGGGCAGGGGCATGAGACGACTTATGCTCAGGTCGTCTCCGCCGTGCTCGGCGTGCCGATGGCGTCGGTGCGGCTGCGCACGGCGGATGCGAATATCTACCTGCTCGGTAACGCGACCGGTGGCTCGCGCTCGCTGCTCGCGGTGGGTAGCGTGATGCAACTGGCCGCACAGGAGGTGGTGAAGAAGGGCATGAAGCTCGCCGCCGAGGAGCTCGAGGCGGCCGAGGCGGACATCGAGTTTCGCGCCGGCCGCTATCGAATCACGGGCACGGATCGCAGCGTAACGCTGCTCGCGCTCGCAAAGCAGTTCGCCGGCGCGAAGCCGCATCCGCTCGATGTGCAGTACGAGAACAAGTTCGGCTCGACCTACCCCAACGGCTGCCACATTGCCGAGGTCGAGATCGCCCCCGAGACCGGCGAGGCGGAGATCGTGTCCTACATCGCCTGCGATGACGCCGGCAACATCATCAACCACCAGATCGTCGAAGGGCAGGTGCAGGGCGGCGTGACCCAGGGCGCGGGGCAGGTGTTCGGCGAGCTCGCGGTGTATGACCGCGAGAGCGGGCAACTGCTCACCGGGAGCTTCATGGACTACGCGATGCCGCGTGCGATCCTGGTGAACGGCCTCAAGCTGGTCGAGCATCCGGTGCCGACCAAGACCAATCCGCTTGGCGCCAAAGGGGTTGGCGAGGCGGGCGTCACCGGCTCGTTGCCGGCGCTGATGAATGCGGTGATGGATGCGCTGCGCAGCGCGGGGGTGACGCATTTCGACATGCCGGCAAGCCCGCTGCGGCTGTGGCAAGCAATCAGCGCCGCCAAGGCCGGCAAGCCGCGCGCGCTGGCCGTCCCCGACCTTGCTGTGCCGAAGTAGCCGTTCATGCCGCTTGAGCCGGCGGTCCTGTTCTTCGTCGTCGGGTTTCTGGCCGGCGTCGCCCGGACCGACCTGAGGCTGCCGGCCCCGATCTACGACGCAATCACCATCTTCCTGCTGCTCGCGATCGGCCTGAAGGGCGGGGTCGAGCTGGCGCGCTACGAGTTCCTGAGCGTGCTCGGGCCGGCGCTTGTCGCGACCCTCGCCGGCGTGGCGATTCCGCTCACCGGTTACCCTGTGCTGCGCAGGCTGGGGCACTTTGCCAAGGAAGACGCGGCCTCGATCGCCGCGCATTATGGCTCGGTCAGCGTGGTGACCTTCGCGGTGGGCGGCACGTACCTCGCGTCACGCGGACAGGCGGTCGAAGGCTACATGACGGTGATCCTCGTGCTGCTCGAGGTACCGGCGCTGCTCATCGGCGTCCTGCTCGCCCGCGGTGGCGACCCCAGCACCCCTTGGGGTCGGCTGGTGCGCGAGGTCGTGATGGGCAAGGCCTTCGTGCTGCTGCTAGGCGGCCTCGTCATCGGCTGGATCGCCGGACCGGAGGGCATCCGCCCGCTCGACAACCTGTTCTTCGACCTGTTCAAGGGCGTGCTCGCGATCTTCCTGCTCGAAATGGGGCTGGTGGCGGCGCAGCGCAGCGCTGATCTGCGCCGCGTCGGCCCGTTTCTGATCGTCTTCGGCATCGCCATGCCGATTGTTTCGAGCTTGGGTGGGCTGGCCGTCGGACTCGTGCTCAAGCTCTCGGCCGCCGATACCGCGATTCTCTCGACGCTCTATGCGAGCGCCTCGTACATCGCGGCGCCCGCGGCGATGCGCATCGCGGTGCCCAAGGCCAACCCCGCGCTTTCGCTCGGCGCCTCACTCGGCGTAACCTTCCCGTTCAACATTCTGCTCGGCATCCCGCTGTACGACTGGATGGCGCGCATGGTAATCGGCACCTAGAGAACCCGATGGACGTTCACGCGAGGACGCTGCTGACCATCATCACCGAGGCTGACCTCGAGCGGCGGCTTACGGAGGACATCCTGCGACTGGGCGCTCGAGGGTACACGATCAGCGACGTGCGTGGGCGCGGCAGTCGCGGCGCGCGCGACGCGACCTTGGACCAGACGCGTAACATACGGGTGGAGGTGATCTGCACCCGCGAAGTGGCTGAGCGCATCGCAGCGCACCTGCGCAAGGCCTACTACGACAACTACGCGATGGTGGCGTACCTGGCCGACGTCGCCGTGCTGCGCTCGGGCAAGTTCTGAGCGCACGGCGCCGGGCAATGCTAAATTCACTCATGTGTGCCAGGTTGCGGCGCGAGCTCGGGCGGACTGCCGATAACCGACTCCACAAGGGGATGCCATGAACGAGTTGGGCAGCGCCATTGCCAGCGTCTCGTCCGCTGTCATGCAGAGCCTGGTGCAATACCTGCCGAGCGTGTTCGGCGCCGTATTGCTGCTGGTCGCGGGATGGCTGCTGGCGAAGCTGCTGCGTGTCGTCGTCACGCGTGGCGTGCTCGCGCTCGACACGTTGGTCGCGCGCATCGTGAGCGGCGCGCGCACCGAGCGCCCTCGCGTCGCGGCCTCGGCAACAGTCCTCGGCACAGTGGTGTTCTGGGTCGTGCTGCTGTTCTTCATCACCGCAGCGACCAAGGTGCTCGGTCTCGATACGTTCACCACCTGGCTGGCGAACGTCCTGCACTACCTGCCGACGCTCGCCGCCGGAGCGCTGATCGTCGCGGCGGGCTACCTGCTTTCGGCGTTCGTGCGAGATCTGGTGATGGCCACGGGATCTCGGCTCGAGCCGACGCAGCGCTCCGCGCTCGCCCGCACCGCGCAGGGCGCAATCCTGCTGACGGCGATCCTCGTTGGTGCCGACCAGATCGGCGTCAAGGTGACCTTCCTCGCCATTATGGTGGCTGCGATCGCCGCCGCAGTGGTGGGCAGCATCACCATCGCGGTAAGCCTGGGCGCGCGTGGCTACGTCGCCAATCTCATCGGCGCCCACTACCTGCGCCAGTCCCTCGAAGTTGGACAGCGCGTTCGCGTCTCGGGGCACGAGGGTCGCATCCTTCAGATCACGGCGCTCTCGGTGGTGCTCGAAACCGTCGACGGGCGCGTCACGCTTCCGGGCCGCGTGTTCAACGAGGAGCCGATCGTGATCCTGGCGCGCGATCCGAGCGATGGCTGACATCGAGTCGTTGACCTTTGCCTTCGTCGGGGCGCATCCGGCCGAGGCGGCGCGCGAAGTCGAGACGCTGATGGCGAACGAGCGCGACGCGTTGTTTGGTCACCTGCCAGTGCGGCTCGCGGCGCCCGTGCTCGGCTATATGCTGCCACCGATCGCGGCGCGGACCGTGGCCGCTCTCGCGCCGGATCAGGCGCATGCGCTGCTCGCGGCGATGAGCAGCCAGGGTGCCGTGGCAATCCTGCGGCATCTGCCCGACGCCGAGCGCACGCGGCTCATCGACGGCCTGCCCACGGTGACAGCGGTTGCAACGCGGCTGCTGCTCGGCTACCCGGAGGATTCGGTCGGCGCGTGGGCCGATCCCGACGTTGTCGTGCTGCCGGCGGACGCGAAAGCAGGCGATGTACTCGAGCGCGCCCGCCAGCCGGGTGGAGCGAGCGGCGAGCGCGTTTACGTGGTGAACGGGGCAGGGCGCCTTGCCGGCGTGGTTGATCTGCCTACGCTGCTGCGTGCGCCGGTCGATGCGCGCCTGGGCACGCTTGCCGCGCCTGCACCGTTCGTGCTGCCTGCCGTGATGCCGCTTTCCGGCGCACTTGCGCATCCGGCATGGCGCGAGCTTGCCGAAGTGCCGGTGGTCGAGCGCGGCGACCGCCCAATCGGCATGCTGCGTCGAACGGTGCTCGTGCGCGCGATAGAGGAGCGCGCTCGCGCAGGCGCGACCAAGACATCCGGAAGCGCCTCATTTGCCGGAGCGCTCGCCAGCGGCTATTGGCGAGCGATATCCGCGCTGATCGAGGCCAGCGTCAAGCTGCTGCCGCCGATCGAGTTGGACAGGAGGCCGCCACATGAGCACTGAAGCCCTGCCGGCGATCGCGGCGCTGAATCGCCGTTATCTGCTCGATTTTCCCTACGAGGCGGCGCGCCAGCTCGAGGGCATGGAACGCTCTGTCATCGCCGAGGTGCTCGCCAGCGCGTCACAGCATACGGCAGTGCGCGTCTGGCAGGCGCTCGCCGCCGACGTGGGCGCCGCGGTACTCGAGAAACTGGGCGCGGATCTCGCCCGGCGCCTGCTCGCTGAAGCGGACCCGACGGCGAGCGCCGCCGCGCTGCTGCAACTGGAGCGCGAGCGCCGCAACCAACTGGTGGCCTCGCTCGAGCCGCAGGTGGCGAAGGAGATCGACACTCTGCTCAACTACCCGGAGGATACGGCCGGTCGCCTGATGGATCCGCGCGTCTCGCCGCTGCGCGGGGGCATGTCGGTGGCCGAGGCGCTGGCGCGCCTGCGCACGCTGCCGCGTCATGGCTTGCGCGAGTTGTTCGTGGTGGACGACGAAGGGCGGCTCACCGGTCGCGTCGAAATCCAGGACCTCGCCATGGCCGAGGCAGGGACCTCACTCGCCGAGATTACGCGCGGTCTGATCGCCGTGGTGCAGGACCTCGATCCACGGGAGGACGTCGTCGAGGTGCTGCAGAAGCACCCGATTACTTCGCTCGCGGTAATCAATCATGGCGGCAAGCTGGTGGGCGTGATCCGCCAGGCAGCGCTGGTGTCCGCAGTGGAGCAGGAGACGAGCCTTGATATCCAGACGATGGTCGGCGCGAGCCGTGACGAGCGCGCGCTGTCCAATCCGCTCTTCGCGGTGCGCAAGCGCCTGCCCTGGCTGCAGATCAACCTGCTGACGGCGTTCCTGGCCGCCGCGGTGGTGGGCCTGTTCGAGGGCACGATCGCCAAGTTCACCGCGCTCGCGGTGCTGCTGCCGGTGGTCGCGGGCCAGTCGGGCAATGCCGGGGCGCAGGCCCTCGCGGTGACGATGCGTGGACTGGTGCTGCGCGAGATCAGCCTGCGGCACTGGCCGAGAATGGTGGGCAAGGAGGCCTTCGTCGGGCTGGCCAACGGCATCGCGGTGGCGGCCACTACTGCGCTGGGGGTGTACGTCTGGAGCGGATCGGCCGGGCTGGTCGTCGTGTGTGTGGCGGCGATGGTGATCTCGATGGTCGCCGCGGGCATCGCTGGAGCGCTGGTGCCGGTCGTCCTGGTGCGTTTCGGTCAGGACCCGGCGCAGGCTTCTTCGATCATCCTCACCACGGTGACGGACGTGGTCGGGTTTTTCTCCTTTCTGGGCATCGCCACGCTGCTCGCTAGCAAGCTCGCCTGAGCGCGGCGCGCGCGGAGCCGGGACACGATCGCCATGGAAAAGTCGTTCAAACCGCTACGCTTCGAGCGCTACGAGGCGCTGATCGGCGCCGAGGTTCTCGAGCGCCTGATGCGCAAGGCCGAGCGCCTGGTTGGCCTGCGGGTGCTCAATATCAGCTCGACCTTCTACGGCGGCGGCGTGGCGGAGATTCTTTCCTCGCTGACACTCGCGCAGCGCGCAATCGGCATCCGTGCCGACTGGCGGCTGATCCAGGGCAGCCCGGATTTCTTCAGCGTCACCAAGAAGCTGCACAACGCGCTGCAGGGCGAGGAGATCAACCTGAGCGAGCTCAAGAAGGAGATCTACGAGGAGGTGAACTTCAACAATGCGCTGCGCATGGAGTTCGACGCCGATTTCGTCGTGGTGCACGATCCGCAGCCATTGCCGCTGGTCAATCACTTCCGCCACACCTGCCCGTGGGTGTGGCGCTGCCACGTCGATCTGTCGCAGCCGAACGCCGAGGCGTGGGCTTACGTGCGCCAGTTCGTCGAGGAATACGACGCGGCCATTCTGTCGCTGCCCGAGTATGCGCGCGAGCTCGAAGTGCCGCAGTTCTTTTTCATGCCGGCAATCAATCCGTTTTCGCTCAAGAACCGCGACCTCGAGGATGCGGAAATCAAGGACCGGCTCGAGCACTACGGTATCCCGGAGGACCTGCCGATCGTGACGCAGATTTCCCGCTTCGATCGCTGGAAGGATCCGGAGGGCGTCATCAAGGCCTTCAAGATCGCGCGCAAGGATGTCGATGCGACCCTGGTGCTGCTCGGCAACGTGGCGACCGACGATCCGGAAGGCCAGGAGGTGTTTGAGTCGCTGCTTGAATGCCGCGAGGAACGGATCCTCATTCTGACCGCCGAGGACAGCGCCTTGGTCAACGCGCTCCAGCGTCGCGCCGCAGTAGTGCTGCAGAAGTCGCTGCGCGAGGGCTTCGGCCTGACCGTGACCGAGGCGATGTGGAAGGGTGCCGCGGTCATCGGCGGCGACTGCGGGGGAATCCGCCGTCAGATCAAGGACGGCGTGAACGGATTCCTGGTCGGCTCGGTGGAGGAGGCGGCCGAGCGCATTATCACGCTGCTCAAGGACCACGAACTGCGGCGTCGGCTCGGCACGGCAGCGCGCGAGACGGTGCGGGAGCATTTCCTGATGAGCCGACTGGCCGAGCAGTACCTGGACTTGTTCAGCGCCTTCGAGCCGACCTTCGCACCGAATCACCGCCGTGCGGGCAGCCTGCGCATCAAATCGGGCAAGAGCCCGGCGCGCTGATTGGGGGCGCGTGCCGTGCCGTCGACGTCGCACCGGTCGATCTGGAACGAAGCCGCGCAAGCGGCGCGTGACTAGCGGGTCACCATACGCTGCAGTTCGGCTGCATTGCGCGCCGCGTAGCCTCGGTCGTCGTTGTCGAAGTAGCAATACACGTCCTTGCCTTTGGCCTGCCAGCCTGTAATCGCGTCGGCCCAGTGCTCGAGTGCGCGGCGGCGGTAGCGGCCGCGATACGGGCCGTCCGGGCCGTGCAGGCGTAGGTAAACGAAATCCGCTGTGACCACTTGCGGGCTCTGGCGTCGATCGAGGTCGTAGACGCACAGTGCCGCTTTGTGGCGCTGCAGCAGGGCAAAGATGTCGTCGTCGAACCAGCTCGGGTCGCGAAATTCAATCGCGATGCGGTGGCGCCGCCCGAGGATGCGGAGGAACCGGTCTAGCCGTTCGCTGTTTCGGCGCCAGCGCGGCGGCAGCTGGAACAGCAGCGGACCGAGCTGATCGTTCAGCGTCTCGACGCGGCGGATGAATGGGGGTATGGTTTTTCCGGGGTTGAGCAGTTTCTTCAAATGCGTAATGGTGCGGTTTGCTTTGACCGCGAATAGGAAACTCGCAGGGACCTGCGCATGCCAGTCTCGCAGCGTGTCGACGGTCGGAAGCCGGTAAAAGCTGTTGTTGACCTCGACCGAGTTGAAACGCCGGGCGTAGTAGCCCAACCAGGCACCGGTGGGCAGTCCCGGGGGATAGAAGGGGCCTCGCCAATGCGGATAGGACCATCCCGAAGTACCGATATGAATGGAGGCTTTCCGCCGCACGTCGCATCCATGAGCACGAACCATTCTCATCATTCGCTCGATTCACACTGGGAGCCTGATCTTGATCAAGGGTGCGCCACTGGGAGGTGCGTAACGTAGGTACGCGTTTGGGACGTGAGCAGCACAGGGTGATGACCATTCGGTCGTATGCTGGAGAAGGAGGGGAGAACATGGCGAAGGTCTGGGTGCTTGTTGCAGACAGCACGGTGGCGCGCATTTTCTCGGCGGCAAGTCCGATCGGTCCGCTGACCGAGCTCGAGACGATGAGCCATCCGGAAGGACGTTTGCGAGAGCAGGATCTCGTCACCGACCACGGCGGCCGCACGTTTGACAGTGCGGGCCATGGACGCCATGGCAAGGAACCCCAGATCAGCCACAAGACCCAGGGGGCGATCCGCTTCGCGGGCAATGTGGCGAGCCGTCTGGAATCCGGCCGCAACCAGAACGAATTCGACGCCATCGCGCTGGTCGCCGAGCCGAGCTTTCTCGGGATGCTGCGCGAGAAGCTGAGCACCCAGACGCGCTCTCGAGTGCAGCTCGAGATCGGCAAGAACTTTACGCGGCTCGAAGCGCGCGAAATCCGAAAGCTGCTGCCGGAGCGCCTGTACTCGGCGCTCTGATGTGCGGTCCTGGCGCTGCTCAGCAGCAAAGGCGGTCGGCGGCGACGCCGGTGCCCTCGTGGTAGCTTCGCGGGCCGAGTGAGCGCCGTTCATGGTAATTCTTGTTGCTTCCCTGTGCGCTTTCGCACAGACAGGAGGGAACTGGGCGCGCATGCTTTGTGCGCGCTTGGAGATCGGGCAGGGCACGCGCAATCCTGACGTGCGCGGGGGGTCCCCCCAATGCCGCTACCGATCCAGCGGGCCCGTGCGTCGTCACCCTCCCAACTTGGCGACGTTCGAAGGCCCATGCGGGGCGCTCGTCCTTACCCGGCGAGCGCCTTTTTTTGTCCTTCGAGCGAGTGGCTCGCTGATCGCATCGCCCCCGCGCAGCCAAGGCCGGGCCCGGTGAACCGCGCGAGGTGGTTCAGGCTCACCCTTGGCGTCGCCCTCGTGCTGGCGCTCATAGCGACCTATTGGCTGCTGCGCGAAAGCAATGCGCTGGAGATCCTGATCGACGGCGCCATGCTGCGAACGCGCATTGAGCAGCTCGGGCCCTGGGGACCCGCTGCAGTCATCGCGCTGATGGTCCTCGCGATCCTCGTCAGCCCGATACCCAGCGCGCCGGTTGCCATGGCTGCCGGCGCGGCATACGGGCACTGGTGGGGTACGCTTTACGTCCTCGCTGGCGCCGAGGTTGGTGCACTCGCCGCATTCGGCATTGCCCGGCTTCTCGGGCGTGCGACGCTGCACCGGTGGTTTGGCGAGCGGCTGAACGTCGGATTGATCGGCTCGCAGAATGCCCTTACCGCCATCGTCTTCATCACGCGTCTGCTGCCCTTCATCTCGTTCGACATCGTCAGCTACGCAGCGGGCTTGACGGTGCTGAGGTTCTGGCGCTTTGCGCTCGCCACGCTGGCGGGCATCGTTCCGGCCAGCTTTCTGCTGGCGCACTTTGGCGAGGCGCTGATCACCGGGGAGGCCGAAGCCATATTGATCGCGGTCCTGCTGCTGGGCCTACTTACCGGCGTGCCGATCCTCGTGGCGGTGCTGCGCGATCGGCTGCGCCGCCCGCCAAACTGAGCGCCAAAGCCAGATTCGGCTTCAGTGTTGCGCGAGCTTCCCTCAGAATGTCGGACTCGCCCGATCGCGCCCGCATACCACGATGCCACTCGTTCAGCTCTCGGAGGTCTCGCTCGCCTATGGTCATGTGCCATTGCTCGATCGCGTCAACCTCGTCATCGAGCCGGGCAAGCGCGTTGGATTGATCGGGCGCAACGGCACCGGAAAATCGAGCCTGCTAAATCTCATTTCCGGCGATGTAAGTCCGGACGATGGGAAAATCTGGCGCGCGCCTGCGCTGAAGATTGCGAGCGTGCCTCAGGAACCGGCGATTGGCGAAGGCAAGTCGGTGTTCGAGACGGTCGCAGAAGGGTTGGGCGATGCTGCGCGGCTGCTTGTCGAGTACCATGCCGTCGCGCATGCGCTGGCGGAAGCGCCGGACGATGCACGTTTGCTGGAGGGGCTGCACAGGCTGCAGGAGGCGCTCGAGGCCGGCAAGGGCTGGAGCCTGCACCACAAGGTAGAGACGACGCTCAGCCGTCTGCAGCTTGACGCCGACCGCGCGTTTGCCGAGCTTTCCGGCGGGTTAAGAAAGCGCGTCGCACTCGCTCGCGCGCTGGTGCTCGAGCCCGACCTGCTGCTGCTCGATGAGCCGACCAACCACCTCGACCTGGCCGGCATCGACTGGCTGGAAGAGACGCTCGCTGCGTTTCCAGGCAGTGTGCTCTGCGTGACGCACGATCGAAGGTTTCTGGACGATATCGCCAACGAGGTTCTGGAGCTTGACCGCGGGTGCCTGACGCGCTACGAGGGCAACTTCAGCGCCTATCAGGCGCTCAAGGCCGCGGCGCTCGACGCTGAAGCCGCGCAGGATCGCAAGTTCGACAAGGTGCTGGCGCAGGAAGAGACCTGGATCCGCAAGGGGATCGAGGCGCGCCGTACACGGAACGAAGGTCGCGTGCGCCGGCTCGAGGCGCTGCGACGCGAGCGCGCGGCGCGCCGCGAGCGCATCGGGCGGGTCGAGCTTGCGCTTGCCGAAGGCGCGCGATCGGGCAAGCGCGTAGCCGAGCTCGACGACGTGGCGAAGGCCTACGGCGACAACGTCGTGGTGCGCGACTTTTCATGCCGCATCCTGCGGGGCGACAAGGTCGGCCTGATGGGTCCGAATGGTAGTGGCAAGACGACGCTGCTCAGACTGATCCTGGGAGAACTCAAGCCCGATGTGGGAACGGTACGAATGGGCAGCAAGCTCGAGGTCGCCTACTTCGACCAATTCCGCGCCGCCCTCGATGACGAAGCAACGCTCGCCGACACCATCAACCCCGGCGCCGACTTCGTCGAGATCCGAGGCTCGCGCAAGCACGTCATCAGCTACCTCGGGGATTTCCTTTTCCCTCCGGAGCGTGCGCGTGCGCCGGTGAAATCGCTCTCCGGCGGGGAGCGCAACCGGCTGCTGCTTGCAAGGCTATTCAGTCGCCCGGCCAATGTACTGGTGCTCGACGAGCCGACCAACGACCTCGACATCGAAACACTGGAGCTGCTGGAGGATCTACTGCAGGAGTACCAGGGAACCCTCTTTCTGGTGAGCCACGACCGCGCATTTCTCGATAACGTGGTGACGCAGACCATCGCGAGCGAAGGCGACGGCAGGTGGAAGGAATACGTCGGTGGCTACAGTGACTGGCGCCGGATGAGGGGCGCCGATGCGACCGCGGCGAAGATCGGCCGCGACGCCGAGCCTGTCCTGGGAAGTACTTTTTCGGCGAAATCTCCGCGCGCCATGCGCAAAGCGAAGCTCAGCTACAAGGAAACTCGCGAACTTGCCGAGCTGCCGGTGAGGGTCGAGACCCTCGAGAAGGAGCAGGGCGAGATCACCAGCAAGCTCGCCGACGCGACGCTATACCGCAGAGACCCGGTGCAGGTGAAGAATCTCCAGGCGCGCTACGCTGAAATCGAGGGCGCGCTGACCGAAGCACTGATGCGCTGGGAGGAGCTGGGGGCGAGGCAGTAGGGACCATTGCGCCCGCGGCGTGTGGCAGGAGTGTGTTCCGGTCGGACCACAGCCGCGTCCTGGCCGGCCGGGCGAGGATGTGGCGCCCGGTCGAGGACCAAGTCGCGGGCGCGCTCGGATAGACTGCGCGAAGCACGGAAAGGGTCGGGATGAGCGACAGAAGTCAGTTCAGGTTGCTTGGCGAGCGGCGCTTCGGGCCGTTCTTCTGGACGCAGTTCTTTGGCGCGTTTAACGACAACGTCCTGAAGAACGCGCTCGTGATCCTGGTGACCTACCAGGCAGCGCGCTTCGCGGCGGAGCGCTCGGTCTTCTCGGGCATGCCGAGCGGCGTGATCGTCAACCTCGCGGCGGGGTTGTTCATCCTGCCGTTCTTCCTATTTTCGGCGACGGCCGGGCAGATCGCCGACAAGTACGAAAAGTCCGGCCTTATTCGCATTGTGAAGGGCTTCGAGATCGGCATCATGGCCCTCGCCGCCTGGGGATTCGTTGCAGGAAGCCTCGGCGTGCTGTTGCTGGTGCTTTTTCTGATGGGACTGCAATCCGCGCTATTCGGTCCGGTGAAGTACGCAATCCTGCCGCAGGTGCTCGACCAGACCGAGCTCGTAGGTGGCAACGCGCTGATCGAATCCGGCACGTTTCTCGCCATCCTGCTGGGCACGATTGCCGGTGGCTATCTTGCCTCGCTGCCTGGCGTCGGACCGCCTGCCGCTGCGGCCGGTGGCCTGATCGTAGCGCTGCTCGGCTTCGTGGCGAGCTGGTTCGTGCCCCGCGCCCCGGCGGCGGACCCGCGTTTGCGAATCGATCCCAATCCGGCGCGCGAGACCTGGCGCAATTTCAGCGCCATTCGCGGCCAGCGCACGGTGTTTCTGTCGATCCTCGGCATCTCCTGGTTCTGGCTCTATGGGGCGTTGTTTCTGTCCCAGTTTCCGGAGTTCGCGAAAACGGTGCTCAAGGGTGGCGAGACGAGTGTTACCGCGCTGCTAGCGATCTTCTCGGTCGGCATCGGCCTCGGTTCGCTGCTGTGTGAGCGGCTCTCGGGTCACAAGATCGAGATTGGATTGGTGCCCTTCGGCTCGATTGGGCTCACGCTCTTCGGGGTGGACTTCTTTTTGGCTTCCGAAGCGCTGCCCGCGGGCACGCTGCCGTCGGTCTGGGCGTTGTTCACCCAGGGGCCGTACCTTCGGGTGACGCTCGATCTGCTGCTGATGGGGGCATTCGGTGGCTTCTACATTGTGCCGCTCTATGCGTTGATCCAGAGCCGGACCGAAAGAAGCCATGTTTCGCGCGTAATCGCCGCAAACAACATCCTCAACGCGCTGTTCATGGTGATCGGTGCGGTGGTGGCGATCATCATGATTCAGCTCGGGCTCGGCGTGACGCAGATCCTGCTTGCGGCGGC